>CADCTA010000010.1 GCA_902805675.1 uncultured Chthoniobacterales bacterium
CATCGCGCACGCGGCGGGGATCTCGTGGGTCTGGATCGCACTGGCCATGGGTCTGCTGCATTTTTTGCTCGCGGGCGGCTGCGGATTTTTCGCTCTGACGCAGATCAAGAAGCCGATGTTCCAGTGGAGCATGGCGGAATTGAAGAGAGATCGTGAATGGCTAAAGACCCAAAACAAGAGCGAGAGCTCCACGAGATAAGGCAGCGGATCGCGCACTCGCGTGACCGCCTGGGGCGCGACCTGTCAGGCATGCGCTACGAGCTCGATTTCCCGCTCAAGTTCCGGAAGTCGTTTCAGCGGAACACGAGAACGTGGATCTCGGCGCTCGTGCTCACTGGTGTCGTAATGACGGCGCGGGCGACTTCGCGGAAGAAGGTCATTTACGCGCCGAGCGGCAAGAGCGGCCAGCAGAAGAAAGGCGAGGAGCAGAAGAAGGGTCTTCTGCAGGCAGGCCTCGCGATGGGTGCGCTGCGGTTCGCGGCGAGCATGTTGCGCCCGATGGTGATCAGCTATGTCACGCGTCGCTTCGGTGGCCACGTGCCGCCTAGCGCCGCGAAGCGCTACTAGTCTTTTAGATTTACGGGCTCGGTGCGGGAGCCTATCTATCCTCGCACCTGATGAGCGTCGAAACACTGCTGCCAGCTGCCGAAGCGGCGGCGGGAACTGCACGCCACGTCGACGACTACCTTGCGGTCGGCGTGCAAGCCGGCGCGTCCGATATCCATCTTGGCGTGAACGCGCCGCCGATCTGGCGCTTGCGCGGGGAGCTTCAGCCGATCTGGCCGGACGCGCCTCGTCTTACCGCTGAGGATACGGCAGCCCTGGCCGAAGGTTTTCTGCCGGCCATTCACAAGGCACAGCTTATCGAGCGCGGTGACGCCGACTTCGCGTACGCGACCGACTTCGGCCGTTTCCGCACGAGCGTGGTGCGCCAGCGACTCGGCACCGATCTCGTCTTCCGCATCATCAACACGCAGGTCCGGACGATGGATGAGCTCGGCTTGCCTGAGCACCTCAAGCTGCTGACGCGCTACCAGAACGGGCTGATTCTCGTCACCGGCTCGGTCGGCAGCGGTAAGTCGACCACGCTGGCTTCGCTGGTCGAGCAGATCAACATCGAGCGCCGCGAGCACATCATCACGCTCGAGGATCCGATCGAATACATCTTCGAGCCAAAGGGCTGCCACATCACCCAGCGCGAGGTGCACACGCATACGCTGTCGTTCGAAGCCGCGTTGCGCGGTGCGCTGCGCGAAGATCCGGACGTGATCATGATCGGCGAGATGCGCGACCTGGAGACTATTTCGCTGGCGATCACCGCCTCGGAGACGGGACATCTTGTGCTCGGCACATTGCACACCGGCAACGCCTCTCGCACGCTCGACAGGTTACTCGACGTCTTCCCGGTTGATCAACAGGAGCAGATCCGCATCATGGTGAGCGAGTCGCTGCGTGGGATCATCAGCCAGCAGCTTGTGCCCCGTGCCGATGGCAGCGGTCGCGTGCTCGCACTCGAGACGCTGACGAATTCACCCGCCGTTGCAAACGTCATTCGCGAAGCCAAAACGTACATGCTTCCCGGCATCATCCAGACGGGCAAGAAGCAGGGCATGCAGTTGATGGACGATGCGCTGATCGATCTCTATGACCGCGGCATCATCAGCGGCGACGAGGCTTACGCGCGCGCGGAACAGAAGCAGATGATGCGTAAGCATATCGGATGAAGAATTGCCTCACACAAAGTCCACAAAGGAACACAAAGGACGGAATTCCTTGTCTTCTCCTTTGTGAACCTTTGTGGACTTTGTGTGAGGCATCTCTTTCGGCCTGACGCAGGAGACGCATGGCATACATCGACGCGTTCTTCGAGGTGCTGGTCGAGCAAGGCGCTTCTGATCTGCACATCGGCGAGGGCCAGCCGCCGAAGATGCGGAAACACGGCGACGTAACGCCGATCCGTGCTGAGCCGATCACACGCGACGAGGCGGCTTACATGCTCAGCGAAATTGCCGGCCCAGAAAGCTGGCAACTTTTCGAGGACCGCGGTGATCTCGACTTCGCCTACGAGATGGATCGGCACTCCCGCTTTCGGTGCAACTTCCTCAAGCAGGCCAACGGTTACGGCGCCGTCTTTCGCCTGATTCCGACTAAGATTGCCACGCTCGAGCAGCTCGGCATCCCGCCGGTCGTGAAGGAATTCGGCCACCTGCGTGGTGGGCTGGTTCTCGTCACAGGTCCGACCGGATCTGGCAAGTCGACCACGCTTGCGGCGTTGATCGACTACATCAACGAGAACTTCTCTCGCCACATCGTGACGATCGAAGAGCCGATCGAGTTCGTGCACGACAACAAACGGAGCATCATCACTCAGCGCGAAGTGCCGGTGAATACCACGTCGTTTCCCGCTGGGCTGAAGGCCGCTTTGCGCGAGGATTCCGACATCGTGCTCGTCGGTGAGATGCGCGACCTGGAGACGATCGCGCTTGCACTGACTGCCGCCGAGACGGGGTTGCTCGTGTTCGGAACTCTGCACACCAACAACGCGCGCAAGACCGTCGATCGCATGATCGACGTCTTCCCGGCGAACAAGCAGGCGCAAGCGCGGACGATGCTCGCGAACTCACTGCGGGGAGTGCTCGCGCAGCTGCTGCTCAAGAAGACGCCGGAGGCAGGCGGCGGCCGCATCGCGGTAAACGAGATCCTGATCGCAAACGCCGCTGTGTCCGCGATCATTCGCGAAGGCGCGACGCAGAAACTGCAGGATGTGATCGTTGCGGGGAAAGGGCAGGGGATGCAGTTCATGGACGATGCGATCTGGACCCTCTTGCAGCAGGGCATCGTCTCGCCGCACGAAGCGTTCATGAAAGCGATCGACAAAAACCGCTTCCGCCTATTCCTGCCGGCGGAAGAAGCAGACCTCGCCAACGCCGCGGGCGGCGCCACCGACGAGAAGCGCCTGCCTGGTAACTTCATCAAGCCGAAGCCAATCGCGCGCCGGTAGACACGGCGCGTTGCGCGGTCGGAGCGGCGTCGCAGACACTGTTACGGGCGCGACGCCGGTTGACGTGGCACGCCGCCCGGACGGCGCAGCGCGCCGTCCCCACCGTTGACAGCCAGCGGCGGGAATGTTATCCCTCCGCCGAGTCTGAACACGGCACTCCTGAACACTCAGGTCCTGGTCCTGAACCGCCTCTGGCAGGCGGTTAATATCTGCTCGGCGCGTCGAGCCTTTACGCTGCTCTATCAGGGTCACGCGCAGGTCGTCTCGTCCGACCCGCAGAACAATTTCCTGACGCACGACTTCGACAGCTGGCTCGACTTCTCATCCGTCGCGCCCGAGCACGAGATGGTCACCACGATCTCCTGGAAGATCCGCGTGCCGCGCGTGATCGTGCTGTTGCTCTTCGATCGCCTTCCAAAGAAGGAAGTGAAGTTCACGCGCCACAACGTTTTCGAGCGCGACAAGAACACCTGCCAGTATTGCGGCAAGGTCTTTGATCGCGTTGAGCTGAACCTCGACCACGTCTTGCCGCGCGATAAAGGCGGCCTCACGACATGGGAGAACGTCGTCTGCTCGTGCATTCCGTGTAACACACGGAAAGCGAACCGCCTCCCGCACCAGGCGAACATGCAGCTCATCCGCAAGCCAAAGCGTCCGAAGTGGCGCCCCTTTGTGCACGTGACCTTCTCGTCGCAGCACCACGAGAGCTGGCGACACTTCGTCGATCTGGCCTACTGGAACGTCGAGCTCAGCGACTAGCAGTCGCTCCCCGGCGCGCTATCGCGGGTCATCCTGAGCCGCGCAGACGGCGAAGGACCTCACGCCGTGGGAGGAAGCTTTCCATTTCCCTGACGCGGGGAAGCGGAGCCGCGCGGTGCTAACATTCTTCTTCCGCGTGCAACAAACTTGGCCCAACGTGAGGTCCTTCGCCGTCTACGCGGCTCAGGATGACTGCTAGCGAGTCGCCGACGCAGTGACTGGCTGCGAACGCAGTGCGTTCAACACGGGCTGTGGGTAAACGCCGAGAAAAATGATCGCCGCGATTAGGGCGCCGATTGTAACGCGCGAGAACTGGCTGACCGGCACGGCGCCAGTTGTCGCAGCCGGCTCCCAATACATCGCGCGCACTACCTTCAAGTAGTAGTAGAAGCCGCAGGCGACGGTGATAACGCCCACGACCACCAGCATGGTCTGATGCTGCCGAATCGCAGCGTCGAAGATGAAAAATTTGCCGAGGAATCCGGCGGTGAACGGGATCCCGGCCAGTGAGGCCATCGCGATCAGCATCGCAAACGAGAGAAACGGAGCGCGCGAGGAGAGACCGTTGAAGTCCTCGATCCGATCACCGGTTTGCGCCGACACGATTATCAGGACCGCGAAGCTCAACATCGTCATCAGCAGATAGGAAACGAGGTAGAAGCCGACGGCCGAGCCTGCCAGCGAGACGACTCCGACAAGCAGATAACCAGCGTGGGCGATGCTCGAGTAGGCGAGCAGCCGCTTGAGGTTCGTCTGAGGCAGCGCGGCGACGTTGCCGTAGATGAGCGTGAGCGCCGCCACCACGACGAGTAACTTTTGCATCTCCGGCAGGATGAAGAATGGCTCCAAAACGCGCAGCAGCACGACGAAACCGGCCGCCTTCGAGCCGACCGAGAGGTAGGCTGTGACCGGTGTCGGGGCGCCTTGGTAAACGTCGGGCACCCAGATCTGGAATGGCACCGCCGCGATCTTGAAGCCAAGCGCTACCAGCACGAGCGCCATGCCGAACAGCGCCGGCATGCGTTCTACGTTCGCCGCACTCAGCGCGGCAGTGATCCGGGCGAGGTTTGTTTCGCCAGTAACGCCGAAGATCCAGGTGATGCCGTAGACGAGGAAGCCGGTGGAGAGCGCGCTGAGGATCAGATACTTCACGCCGGCTTCAAGGCTGGCCGGATTCCGCCGCGTGAACGCAACGAGGACGTAAAACGACATCGTCACCACCTCGAGCGAGACGAAGATCATGACGAAGTCGACGGCCGACGCCATCCACATCAGCCCGGCGCAGGTGAAGAGCGGGATCGCGAAGAATTCGCCGAGCCCCGCCTGATGCGTTGCGCCGTGGATCGTCTGACGCACGATCGGCGCGTAGTCGATCATCATGATCAGCACCAGGATGGTGGTGACGAGGGCGAAGCGTTTGAAGAAGATCGCGAGTGAGTCGGCGGTGTAGAACGACCAGAAGCCAGTTGCTTCCGCGGGAGGCGGCGAAGGGAGGAAGAAGGTCGCGACGAGCACTGCGGCGAGGCCGACGATGGATGCGATCGCGAGCGAGCGTTTGTCGATCGTCGTCGCGAATGCTTCGACGAGCAGGACGGTGAGCCCGAGCAGAACGACCGCAATCTCGAGTAGAGGCGCGCCCGTCATTTTGCAGTGAAGTAGCTTTGGAACGTCGGCGTCAGCACACGGACGAATGTTTGTGGGAAGAAGCCGATCCAGAGAAGCGCGGCGACCAGCAACACGATCGGCACGCGGAGTTTGCCGCCGATATCCGGCAGTCCGGCCCAGCGGTCAGGCATTGTCCCCATGAACGTCGCGCGATACGCGCGCAGCATGTAAACGGCCGAGATCACCACGCCCCACAACGCGAGCACGGTCGCGACCTGGAAGATGTGGAAGCCGTTCATGTCGAAACCGCTGCGGAACGCGCCGAAGAAGACCATCGCTTCGGCGCTGAAATTGGCGAAGCCGGGAAGGCCGATTGACGCAAATGCGCCGAGACCAAAGGCTAGTCCGGCGAGCGGCATCACCTTGCCGAGGCCGCCGAGATCCTCGAGCAGCAGGCTTCCGGTGCGATTGCGCACTTCACCCGCAATCGCGAAGAGCAGCGCGATCGAGAGGCCGTGTGCAAAGATGAGGATGGCCGCGCCGTTGATGCCGAGCACGTTCCCGCTGGCGATGCCAAGGAAGATGTAGCCCATGTGCATGACGCTCGAGTAGCCGAGCATCCAATCGAGCCGCTTCTGCGCGATCGTGACGAGGCCGACGTAGATGATGTTGCCGAGCAGCAGGATGATCAGCAGCCAGGCCCAGTGGCGGGCGCCTTCGGGCAGCATCGGCACCGCGATGCGCAGCAGGCCATAGAGGCCGAATTTCTTCAGCACGCCGGCGTGGAGCATCGCCGCCGGTGCAGGGGCGGAGGCGTACGCTTCGGGAGCCCACGTGTGGAACGGGAAGAGCGAGATCAGGATTCCGAAGCCGATTAGCAGCAGCAGGTAGATCGGCCGCTGCGCTTCAGCCGAGATCTGGCCCGCGCTCGCGGCTGCTTGCAGCACGCGCATATCGAAGCTGCGCGCCGCTTCCGGCACGCTCCGGTAGAGCATGATCAAGCCGAGCAGGAGGATAAAGCTGCCGGTCGCGAGATAGATCGTGATCTTCCACGCTGCAGTGTAGCGATTGCCGCTGCCCCAGATGCCGATGAGCAGGAAAGTCGGGATCAACGCCAGTTCGTGGAAGGCGTAGAAGAAGAACATGTCGATCGACGCGAAGGCGCCGAGCGCGCCGGCTGCGATGAAGAGCAGGCAGGCGTAAAAACCGCGCGTGCCAAGCGTGTCATCCTGAGGCTGGCGAAGCGCGCCGAAGGATCTCGCGCCCTCGCTGTTGATGGTGCCAGTGGTTGCGGTGCGACTTTCACCATGCGTGAGGTCCCTCGCCGTCTTCGCAGGCTCGGGATGACCGCGCGTGGGGTCCGCGAACCACACTGCGGCCAGCGTCACGATCGCCGTCAGCAGCACCATGATGAGGCTCAACCCATCGACGCCGAGCGTGAAGTTCAGCCGCCACTCGGCACTGATCGGCAGCGAGGTGACGTAGCTGAAGCCCTTATCCGCGCCGTCAAAGCCGATGAATGCCGCCACGCTCGCCAGCAGCGTGAGAGCCGCAGCCGCCATTGCGGTTGTTCGCGCCGGCGCTCCCAGCAGGATGACCAACGCCGCCAGCAGCGGGCAGAAGACGATAAAGAGCAGGATCATCGGAAAACGGTGAAGTAGATCAGCCCGACGATCCCGAGCCCGAAGATGAAGGAGTAGGCCTGCAGGTTGCCCACCTGCACCAGTCGCAGCAAAGAGCCGACGCCCCAGGTTGCTCCGCTCGCACCGCGTACCCCACCGACGTCGATGATCCAGCGGTCGATGAACGCGGAGATGCTCGCGAGCAGCTCCTGCGTGCTGCGGATCAGCCACACGTATAGCTCGTCGAAGTAAAAGCGGTTGCGGAAGATGGCGACACTGACCGGGTCGTGCTCGCGATTGCGGTAGAGCAGGAAGGCGGCGATGACGCCGACCGCCATTGCGCCCGTCGCGAAAATCGGCACGACGTGGTGCGGATCGTCTGCGTGCGGCACGGGCAGGAAGTTGTGCGCGAAGAAGCCAAACCCTGCGATTAGAGCCGGAATCGCGAGCAGGAGCAGCGGCGCGGTCATAACCAGCGGCGACTCCTTGCCGTGCGCGGCATGTTCACTGCGCGATTTGCCGAAGAAGACGACGAGCACCAGTCGCAGCATGTAGAACGCGGTGAGGAACGCCGTGAAGAGCGCGATCCAGAAGAGCGGCGCGCTTTTTGCGTATGCGACCGCGAGGATCGCATCCTTGCTGAAGAAGCCGCTGGTAAACGGGAAGCCAATCAGCGCGAGCGTGCCGATCAGGAATGTCAGGAAGGTGATCCGCATCTTTCCAGAGAGCGCGCCCATCTTCCAGATGTTCTGCTCGTGATGCAGCATCACGATGATGGAGCCGGCGCCGAGGAAGAGCAGCGCCTTGAAGAACGCGTGCGTGAAGAGGTGGAACATCGCGGCTTCACCGGATGCGAGCCCCACCGCCATGACCATGTAGCCGAGCTGCGAGAGCGTGGAGTAGGCGAGGATGCGCTTGATGTCGTTTTGCTGCGTCGCGATCAGCGCGGCCATCAGCGCGGTGATGCCGCCAATCCAGGCGATCACCGTCAGCGCGGTCGGCGAGACCTGGATGAGGAAGCTCACGCGGACCAGCATGTAGACGCCCGCCGCGACCATGGTGGCGGCGTGGATCAGCGCGGAGACTGGCGTCGGGCCTTCCATCGCGTCCGGCAGCCAGACGTGCAGCGGGAACTGCGCGGATTTACCCATCGCGCCGGTGAAGATGAGCAGCGCCGCCGCGGTCAGGAAACCGGGATGCGTGGTGATCTTGCCCATCCCGGCCGCGATCTCGCTGAACACGACGGAGCCGGTCGATGCCCAGACCATGAGGATGCCGAGCATGAACCCGAAGTCGCCGATCCGGTTCGTGAGGAATGCCTTGTTCGCCGCGTCGGCTGCGCTGTCGCGTTCGAACCAGTGGCCGATCAACAGGTAGGAGCTGACGCCGACCAGCTCCCAGAAGATGAACATCATCACGAAGTTGTTCGCGAGGACGATGCCCAGCATCGAGAACATGAAGAACGAGAGCGACGCGAAATAGCGTGACTTGCCGGCATCGTCGCGCATGTAGCCGAGCGAGTAGATGTGGATCAGCGCGCCGACTCCGGTAACCACCAGCAGCATGGTTTTGCTGAGCTGATCGAGGACGACGCCGAGCGGCACGTAGAGGAACGGCTTGATGTCGATCCAGGCGAACTCGGGAGCTTTCGTCTCCGGCGAAGCGAAGATCATGCAGCTCGCGAGGAATCCGATGACCGCTGCGCCGACGGAAACAATTGCGCTGGTGCCGCCGAGCCGACGCGTGGCGAGGAGAATCGTCGCTGCCGAGACGAGCGGCAGGATCAGCACGAACCAGGGAAGCGCGCTAGCCATTCGACCCTCCCGTGTTGTTCTTCGGACGTTGAGAGAAGGAGGGCACAGCGATCAAGAAAGCGCTGTCATCCCGAGCGGAGCCGAAGGCGAAGTCGAGGGATCCCGTGGCAGCACGGTAAGTTCCGCCACGGGATCTCTCCACTTCGCTTCGCTCCGGTCGAGATGACGGCGCGGTTTTCATCGGTGCAGATCCGTGTTTCATCCGTGGCTAAAACTTTAGCGTGCTGATGTCGTCCACATGTGTGGTCTGCCGCGCACGATAGAGA
>CADCTA010000011.1 GCA_902805675.1 uncultured Chthoniobacterales bacterium
GCGGAAGATCGACGGCAACCGTGAGCGCGATGCGGTGTTCGCCGACATCTCACGTCTGATCGAGCAGGCGGCATGATCCCGATCAAAAGCGGGAAAGAGATCGAAAAGATGCGGATCGCATGCCGCACCGCGAGCGACATCCGCGACCGCGTCAGCGATCTGATTCGGCCCGGGATCTCGACGAAGGAAATCGACGAAGCCGCGGCCGACATGATGCAGGAAGCCGGCGTGAAAAGCGCGTTCCTAGGCTACCGTCTCGGGCACCGAGTGTTCCCCGGAAACATTTGTATCTCCTTGAACTACGAGATTGTTCACGGCATCGGCAGTCAGCGCCGTATCCAGTATGGCGATATCGTTAAGCTCGATATCGGTGTGATTCAGGATGGTTGGGTGGGGGACACAGCTTCCACCGTCGCGGTCGGAATGATCGACGAGCGGACCGAGCAGCTGCTTCGCGTGACGGAGAACGCGCTGCGCATCGCGATCGAAAACGCTTACGACGGCGTCCGCCTCGGTGACGTTTGCGCGGCGATTGAAGCCGAAGCAGTGGCGAACCGCTTCGCCGTTGTGCGCGAGTTCGTCGGCCACGGCGTCGGACGTAAACTCCACGAAGAGCCGCAGGTGCCGAACTACGGTAAACGTGGCTCCGGGCCGAAGCTGAAAGCCGGCATGACGCTGGCGATCGAGCCGATGATCAACGCCGGCACCGCGGCGGTGCGGCTGATGGACGACGGCTGGACTGTTTGCACCGCTGACGGCATGCGATCGGCACATTTCGAGCACACGGTCCTGATCACAAAAGATCAGCCGGAAATCCTTACCTTGCGCGGCACGACCCAGCTGAAATGATCGCCTCGTCGCGATTTCAACGGTTGCCACGCCAGAAACTTATGTTACAGGTTTCGACCTACGATTTGTCGAAGGGGCGGAGCCATTCCGCCGAGAGTGACAAGACGCGGAGCTAATCTCCGCGTTTTTCGTCTTCCAGACCGTCAGCTATGAAAGTGCGACCCTCAGTAAAAAGACTTTGTGAAGCGTGCAAGATCGTGAAGCGCAAGAACGTTGTGCGCGTGATCTGCAAGAACCCGCGCCATAAGCAGCGCCAGGGCTAAGCGATTTTATGCCAAGATTACTCGGAGTAGAAATCCCGTCGGAGAAGCGCATCGAAGCGTCGCTCACCTACATTTACGGCATCGGGCCGACGACGGCGAAGCGCATCCTGGAGCAGACGAACATCGATCCAAACATGCGCGCGCGTGAGCTCAGCCCACAGCAGCTCAACGACATCATCCACGCAATCACGGACAACAAGCTCCCGATCGAAGGCGATCTGCGGCGCGAGTTGCAGAGCAACTTGAAGCGGCTGCAGGCGATCAATTGCTATCGCGGCATCCGGCATCGCCGTGGCCTGCCGGTCCGTGGTCAGCGCACCTCGACAAACGCGCGCACGCGCAAGGGTCCGCGTAAGACCGTCGGTGTCATCCGGAACAAGGATGCCAAAGCCGGCAAGTAGAATCGCACTGTAAACATTTAGAATTCAGAAGATGGCAGACGAAGAAAACAAGCCGACCGAAGCTGGCGGCGACAAGAAGGCAAAGGCAGCGACGCCTGGCCAGGCACCAACCGAATACCCGGCCGGAAGCTCGAAGGGTGATTCAGCGCCGCCCGCGCCGATTGCAGCGCCCGCTGCGCCGGAACAAGCCGCCAGCGCGGCAGCACCTGCAGTCACAGCGGCCGCTCCTGGCGGCACTGCCGAGCCCGGGACCAAAGCGCCTGCGAAAAAGGCCAAGGCCAAAAAGGAAGCACCTGCCGCCGAGCCGCCGCCGAAAGAGAATCTCTCCCTCGACCCGAACGACGTCGAGAAGCCGAAGATCATCAAGGCAAAGGGCAGCAAGAACATCCATTCTGGCATCGCTCACATTGCCTCTACGTTTAACAACACGATCGTCACGATCACCGACCTCAACGGCAACGTGATCGGCTGGTCGAGCGCCGGCAAAGTCGGTTTCAAGGGCTCGCGTAAGAGCACCGCATACGCCGCTCAGATGGTTGCGCAGGACGCCTCGCGTCAGGCGATGGGCCATGGCCTCAAGGAGGTTGAAGTGCTCGTCCGCGGGCCAGGCGCCGGTCGCGAATCCGCTGTTCGTGCGCTTCAAGCCATCGGGCTCGATCTCACCGTTATCCGAGACGTCACCCCAGTTCCACATAACGGCTGCCGCCCGCCGAAACAGCGCCGCGTCTGACGCTTCTTTTTCCTCAAACTTACTTTCTTTTCATGGGCAGATACACCGGACCGAAAACCAAAGTCGCTCGCCGCTATGGCGTGCCGCTCTTTGGGCCATCGAAATCTCTCGAGCGTAAAAATTACCCGCCCGGAATGCACGGACCAAAGGGTTCGCGCCGCAAGCAGTCAGACTACGCTGTCGCGCTCGGTGAGAAGCAGAAGCTGCGATACCAATACGGCCTGCTCGAGAAGCAGTTCCGCCGGACCTTCCAAACGGCGCTTCGTCGTCGCGGCGTCACCGGTGAGACGCTCCTGCAGCTGCTCGAAACGCGCCTCGATAACGTCGTTTTCCGGCTCGGTCTCGCGAACACACGCAGCGGCGCGCGGCAGTTGGTCTCACACGGCCACGTGCAGGTGAACGGTCGCGGTGTGAACATTGCCTCCTACACGTGCAAAGCCGGCGACACGATCATGATCAAGGACAAGCCGAAGTCGCGGCAGCTCGCCTTGCGAAATCTTGAGCTCACTCAGATCGCGCCGGTTCCGGACTGGCTGATTGCCGATCGGGACGCGATGAGTGGCAAGGTCTCTCGCATTCCGGTTCGTGATGAGATGCAGCCGATGGTCAACGAGCAGTTGATTGTCGAACTCTACTCGCGGTAGGGCTCTCTGGCGGTCAGTGACCGCAATGAAATCGGGCGACTCGTGCGTGCGGGTAGCCTCCGCCTTACGTCGCTTCGAGGTGCTCGAGCGCCTTCGAATAGCTGCGTCTCTGCAGGTAGTGGCGCAGTTGCGGGTCTAGCAGCGGCGACAGCCGCTGTTCGAGCGCTTCTATACGCTGCGAGACATCCTGCAGCCGTGCCATGTGGCGATCGGCGTCGCGGCGGCTCTCCTCGTCGCCGATAATCGTCAGGCGTTCGCGCAGCGCAGTTGCAAGCTCTTCAAAGTCTTCGGCCATCGGAAAAGCTTGAAACGTCCGGCCGTTTCGCGCAAGCGTCCAAGCCGTGGCAGCCGACTCGCCGAAGCGAATTCTCATCGTCGACGACGACGTGACCCTGATGCGCGTGACGCGCGAAGCCCTCACCTCGTTGCTCCGCTGCGAGGTCGATAGCTCACCGAAGCCGGAATACGGCTTCGAGCTGATGCTGAAGCGCAGCTATGACCTGCTGATCTTCGACTTCTCGATGCCGATGATCGACGGCGCGATGCTCTTCTTCCTAATCGGCAAGGTCTACAACGCTGCGCAGCCGCCACGCGTCGTCCCACCTCTGTTGCTGATCTCGGGCAGGGGAGATGAAGAGCGTGCTCAGGAGCTGCTGCGCGAGCCGGGCGTCCGCGGGCTGATCCCGAAGCCATTCACGATCAATCGCCTTCTGGAACGCGTGAAGGAATGTCTGCCGGACATCCAGAGCGTCGACGCGTAGCGCGTCGAACTACGAACTCGTCTCGCGCGCCTCTTGGAGCAGCTGCTGGCGCGCTTCGATCCAGTCTCGTGCTGGGTCGCCTTGCAACGCGAGTTGCACACGTCGCTCAGCAATGAAGTAAGCACGCAGGCGAATGTCCGCGTCAGACGGCTCGACCGGCGCATTGTTCTCGGTCTTCGCGCTCTTCGCGGACGGCCGCTTGGCAGCTGCTTTTTTGCCACCGCTGGCGGGCGATTTCTTCTTCGCGGCGGCGGTTGTCTTCGCGCCCGGGGATTTAGCTGACTTTGCGCGTTTTTTGGCTGGAGTGGACTTTACGTCTTCGGCTGGGGCCGCTGCGGTAGCCTTGGCGGCGTCGCCGCTTGATGCGTCGTTCTTCGGAGTCTTAGGCACAGGTAGTGTAGTGTGAGGTTCGAGAACGCAATTACTGGTGGAGCCGAGCTTTGCAAGTGGATTTTGCCAGCCGCAATGGTTGCGAGCGGCGGTTTTGCCGAACGGCGTCTTTGCAGCCCGCCGCATCAACGCCTCGTCCCGCAGTTGCGTAGCTTGCCGGACGGCTCGTCAGGCTACGGTGACGCCCTTCCAAAAGGCGACGCGGCCCTTAATATTGGCCGCTGGAGCTTTCGGCTCGGGATAATACCAGGCGGCATCGCGATTCGTCTCGCCATTCACCTGCACGTGATAATAGCTGGCTTCGCCTTTCCACGGGCACGTGGTGCGCGTGGGACTGGCTTGGAACAATTCCCGACGCAGTGTGTCGGCGGGAAAGTAATAGTTTCCCTCGACTACGATCGTGTCGTCGCTCTCCGCTAGGGTCGCGCCGTGCCATGTTGCTTTCATATCGTTGTTCGCCGCCGATCAGGTGATGCGTGTGTAATCGATCTGCACCGCGAGATCTTCCTGCCCCTCGGGCGAGATGTTGTGCATCACGATCTGGAGTTCATTGGGCGAGCCGGAGCGGATCGCGATACGCCAGCTCCAGTCGGGTCCGGGCGGAGCTGCATACGACCCGCGTACGTTCGCCGTTCCAGCTTCAGCTGTCCCGACCAACGACATGACTTTGCTGCTCATGTGAAACGAGTCGACCCATGCGGCGCTGGCAGCGTTCTCTTCATCAGAACCAAGTAGCAGCACGCCTTGCTGCGTTTCTCCTTCGTACGTCCAGTCGTAGTTGAACTGGAGGAAGCTGCCGCCCGCGATCGAAACGACGGAGAGCTTCGACGCGGACGAAATGGCCGGGTCTGGCGGCGGGCTGAAGTAGAGCTGCTTCGTTCCCTGCCACTCTCCGGTCAACGCTGGTTTCAACTGCTCGAAGTGCATGCGCCGATCTCTGGCAAATCCGGCCGGCAGCGTCAACGACTTCGGCGCGAGATCGATGTGCGAGACTCGCGCGCGCGGAGTTCAGCGAAACGGTGTATCAGTAGAGATGTCCGATCCACGAAACGTCGCCCACGATAAGAAGGTCAAGCAGGAGAAAGCACACGAGAAGCCGGAGTCGGATTCGGGTGGCAAGGTGGGCAAAACCAAGCGCAAGAAGGCTGCGGCCGCGGCCAGCGGTGACAACGGTGCGGAGAACACGGCTGTCGCGGCTGAGACCCCGGTCGTCGAACAGGCACCGGGCGAGCACGAGAAGTCGATTGCCGTTCTCTCGAAGCTCAAAGAGATGGAGTTCCACTCGCGCGCGAACATCGAGACGCTTGCCGGCTTGACGCTCACGATCGATGACGAGCTGAAGCAGAAAGATTTCATCGACCCGATTGGTGAACTCTACGGCGCGCAGGATGGGTTCCAGACTCGCATCACTGCGCTGATCGCGAGCTACGAAGCGAAATGCGAGAGCTTGAAGCCGTCCGCCTAGCGAGGCGGCGTCTTCCACCGTGCGCCGTCTAGCTCGGCAGCTGGCTGAAGCGCGATGGATGGACGCACCACCCGCGCAGCTTCCGCGAGTAAACGGCCGGGGCTTTCGCGCGCCAGCAGCGCGCTGCAGGCGACCGCGCGGCGGCGATTCCCCGTGCGGATGTGGTCGCGCAGGTTCTCGGCGAGACAATCGCGGAAGATTTCGGTGAGTCTCCTCAAACCCCGGCGGAAGGCTGCTTCGCCTACAGGATCGCCTTCGACGAGTGGCCACTGCCTTGCGTAGACCGCGCGGGTGCTCCGTAGCATCCGTTCGCCATCACGCGAGGAGCTTGCCGGGTAGCGGCGGTAACGCGTCACCGCCGGGTGATCGAAGCACCATCCTTGGAACCGGCGCGCAGCTCGCAAGTAGTAGTCGAGGTCATCCGCGCCCCATGGATCGCGCCAGTCGCCGATTGTCTCCACCACCTCGCGCCGGAACATCACTGACGACGGCGGGATGATGTACCAATCGAACGCGAGGAGCGTGTGGTAGAGCTCAGTCACGCGCGGTGACGCAGGCACACCCCATGGAACAGGGTCGCCGTCATACGTCATCTCTTCACGACCGCCGACCACGAACCCGCACTCCGGGTGCGCAGCCAACGCGGCGAGACCTGCTTCCAAGCAGGTCGGCAGAAGATGATCGTCTGCGTCGAGAAAGACGAAATAGCTGCCGCGACTTGCGCGGATGCCGGTATTGCGCGCCATCGCAGATCCGGCGTTCGCCTGCCGCAGCACAACCGTCCGCGCGTGCCCCGTCGCGACGCTGTGAACCTGCCGTGGCGACCCGTCGTAGACGATCACCGTCTCGAAGTCCTGACACGTCTGCGCAGCTACCGTGCGCAGCGTCTCATCCAGCAACTCCGCCTGCCGCGGCGTCGTGACATAAGCGGGGATGATGATCGAGACTAGCGGTCTGGATGCGCCGGGCATGCGGATACATACGTTTCCGAAAGCGCCGCCCGGTCGGGTGGATTTTACGCCTTTCCACCGAAAAAGACGTGGTCGTCCAGGTCGAGGTAATCGAACCACGTCTTCACATCCTCGCGTGTCTGGCTCAAGTCGCCGACTATTTTGGTGAAAAACTCGAGCGTCTCGACGTCGCCATCGGGACTCCGATTATCGTGGTAAGCGCTCCACTGCTTGATCTCCCACGGCATGCGCTTGTGCGGTGCGTTCTGCTCGATCCATGCGAGCATCTCGCCGTCGCCTTTCCCAGTGGCGAGCTCCGCTTTCAGTGCGTCAGCCGTGATCCCGGTGAAGTGGAACCAGTGGCGATCGATCGGATTGTTGTATTTGTATTCGCCGGCGACACCCGCGAGATCGGCACGGCCTTTATCGAGGATGCGACCGAGGGTCACGTACCCGCCGAGTCGTACGCGCGGACTGCGGGGCGGGCGTTGGGTCAGGTTGGGAGCGGGGTTCTGCGGCTGCGAGTTCATACCTCGCACCTTAACAGCGGGTGCGAGGAACACACGCGTGTCGCGCTAGCGGCTGCGCGTCGTGCGGACTTCCGGCCGATACGTAATGCGCACCAACAGATCGCCGCGACCGCCGCGCGGTTTCGGCATTCCCTCGCCGCGAACGCGCACCATCTCTCCGCGCTTCACACCAGCTGGAATCGGCACCCGCAGAAAGCCGCCAGTCGGCCGCTCCATCGTTTCAAGCCCGCCCTGCATCGCGCGTTGCGCATCGATCCGGAGCTCACAGCGCAAGTCGGAGCCGCGCACCTTGAATCGATAGCCCGGTAGTACCTTCAGTCGCAGGACAACGTAGCCGCCCGCCATCGCGCCAGAACGCGGCAAGCGGAAGCGCGTGCCCGGCGCCGTATCGGGCGCGACGCGCAGCTGATAGACCTCGGTGCCGTCCGGATTCCCAGCATCTTTCACCTGCACATCCAGCGCAGCTCCCTTCAGGAAGTCCTCGATCCGGAGTCGCACATCCTGCGTGATGTTGCGCTGGATCTTCGCCGGTCGGTCGGCGGCGGCGGACCGGCTGGCGCGGTTGAGTTCGTGGTCGTAAGCAGCACGCCGCGCGGGATCGCCCAGGATCTCGTACGCGGCATTCAGCTGCTGCGTCCGTACTCGCGCGGCGGGCGAGTCTGCATTTACGTCCGGATGGTAGCGCTTGGCGAGCGAGCGAAACGCATCGCGGATCTCGTCGCGCGAGCAGCCGCGATCGAGCCCGAGTGTCGCATAGTGATCCGGTTGCGGAGCGCTCAAGCAGCGATGATAGCGCACGGCGTCCAGCGCGGGCAATCTCGCGCCGTCGTTGCGGCGGCGCAGCTAGCGCACACTCGGTCTGGCATCGAGCCGGTGAATCGGCCACCTTCTGAGCTGATGTTCCGCCAAGACCTTCGAGCCGCCGCTGATGAGTAAAAACTTCGAGGAGCTGGCTTACGAAGAAACGCCGCTCGGGCCGTTGATGCTGCGACGCAGGCGCATGCTGTCGTTAGGCGGCATCGAAGTCTATGAAGTGAAACTCGGGGATGCGTTTCTGATGTCGAGCTTGTTCCACGTCGTGGAGGACGCGCTGGCGCATCGCGGGCTGGCCGAGCTGCAAGGTGAGGCGTGGGACGTGGTGGTCGGTGGGCTGGGACTCGGCTACACCGCGCGCGCTGCGCTGGAGCATCGCGAAGTCGCCTCGCTGCTCGTGATCGATTTTCTACAGCCAGTGATCGACTGGCACCAGCGCGGCCTTGTTCCGCTGGGCCCCGAGCTCACCGGCGATTCGCGCACGCGATTAGTTTGCGCTGACTTCTTCGAGCGCGCGCAATCAGCCGATGGCTTTGATCCGGAACAGCCGGGTCGGCGCTTTCATGCGGTGCTGCTGGATATTGATCATTCACCGCGCGATCTGCTGCACCCGAGGAACGCTGCGTTCTACGAAGAGGCTGGACTCCGCGCGCTGACGGCGCATTTGCATCCCAAAGGCGTATTCGCACTGTGGTCGGACGATCCACCGGACGACCAGTTCATGGACGCGCTTGGTGCCGTCTTCCAGACGGTCCGCGCGCATTTCGTCACATTTCCGAATCCGCTGACGGAGGATGAATCTGCCAGCACGGTGTACGTCGCGACGAAAGCTGGTTGAGAGCGCATCCGCCCGGAGCTGCTGCTCGCTCGTCGAGTCTCAGTGCAACGATCCGATCTCACCGACAGATATTCCCGTCTTCAAACGCGGTCATCCTGAGCCGCGCAGACGGCGAAGGACCTCACGCCCG
>CADCTA010000012.1 GCA_902805675.1 uncultured Chthoniobacterales bacterium
CGACACGCAGTTAGTGCCCGGGCGGGGCGTGCGCCTCGCGCAAGGCGACACGCTCCTTGTCGAAGGCAAAGCCGACACCTTGATGAAGGTGAAGAAGATCGAAGGCATCGAGATCAAGCCGGAGTTCGCGCTCGGCGACCTCGACCTGCAGACGGCGCAGATGCGCATCGCGGAAGTGTTGCTCACGCCGCAGAGCGAGTTGCACGGCCGCACGCTCAAGGAGGTGAACTTCCGCCGCGACTACGGCCTCACCGTGCTGGCGATTTACCGGCACGGGCAATCGCTCCGCGAGCAGGTGAGCGACACGATCCTGCGCGTCGGCGACCTCCTCCTCGTGCAAGGCGAGGACGCTCGCATCGACGCATTGCGATCGGAGCCCGGTCTCTCGCTACTGGGCGAAGTGAGCGAGCCGCTCTACCACCCGCGCAAAGGATTGCTCACGATCGTCGTCTTCGGCACGGCTGTGCTCATCGGCGGCATCGGCTGGGTGCCGCTCTCGATCGCGTTCCTGGGCGCAGCGGTGATCACAATTCTCGCGCGCTGTATCAGCGTCGAGCGAGCGTACGAATTCGTTGATTGGCGCCTGCTGGTGTTGATCGGCGGCATGACGGCTTTCGGCACCGCGATGGATAAAACCGGAGCCGCCACCTACCTGGCCGGCGTGGTGGTACACTGGTTCGCACCGCTGGGCATCCTCGCGATCCTCGCCGGCTTCTTCGTCCTGACGATTGTGCTCACGCAGCCGATGTCGAACGCCGCCGCCGCGCTCGTCGTGCTGCCGGTCGCGATCAGCACCGCCGCTCAACTCGGCGCAAACGAGCGCACCTTCGCGATCGGCATCATGCTCGCGGCCTCGGTGTCGTTCGTGACGCCCTTCGAGCCGTCGTGCATTCTCGTTTATGGCCCGGGCAAATACCGCTTCATCGACTTCGTGAAGGTTGGACTCGGCCTCACAGTTGTCTTGACGGTAACGGTGCTGCTGTTGCTTCCCCTGTTCTGGCCGTTGATGGCTGCAGGCCGCTGAGTAGCGAGTCAATCGTTGTCGCGCCGCGCCCCTTCCTGAGCGACCACCGCGCTCGCCCGGGCCGTAGTATGGAAAAGGGAGAAGGAGGAAAACGCATGGCCAGTTTACATTTCATCGTCAGCGCGCCGGTGCTGGCACGCGAAGGGAACCGCGAAGTCGGACGTCAGGTGGCGTTCGAGATCGAGGTGGAGGGAAGCGCGGGGATTAAATCCAAGACCGACCTTGTGCGGGCGGCGCGTGCGATCTGCGCGAACGAACCTGCCTGTGGCTTGAGCGATGATGCCGAAACGTTCGGTGACTTCACCGTGACCGAGACCAAAGCGATCGAGAAGAACGAGCAGTCTGCTTTGCGGAGCGCGGATTGGCCGGGGGTGACGATTTGGCGAGTCTCCGCGGAGCCGCCGATGGCGGCTTAGGCGAGCATGGGCATCGCCGCCGTGGTGCCCGCGTAATTGGGCCGGAGCCGGATGGCCGCGCGGTACCGGCTCCGCCCGCCTGCATCGTAAGTTGCGCAAACTGAGACGGCTCGCGTTGTCTCGCGCGGCGATGTGCTTACGATGACGTACCAGATTGCCGTGCTCTTTGCCTTTGTCGGCGTGGCACTTGTGTTGTTCGCGACCGAATGGCTGGAGGCGGATGTCACCGCGCTCGGATTGCTCATCGGCATGGTGCTCACCGGGATTTTGCCGGCGGAGAAAGCGTTCGCCGGGTTCGGCAGCGACACCGTGATCATGATTCTCGGGCTGCTGATCATGACGGCGGCGTTGATGCGCACCGGGGTGATGGATTTGGTCGGCCGCTGGATTGTGATGCACGCGGGCGACAGCGCGCGGCGTTTGCAGACGGTCGTGATGACAGGCGCAGCCGGGCTGAGCGCCTTCATGAGCAACACGGCGGCGACGGCGTTCTTCGTGCCGGTAACGTTCGGCGTCGCGAAACGCGCCAAGATCAGCCCGTCGAAGCTCCTCATGCCGCTGGCCTTCGCGACCATCCTCGCGGGCACGATCACCCTGATCGGCACGTCGACGAACCTGGTCGTGAGCGGCTTGCTCACGCAATACAAGCTGGCGCCGATGGGGATGTTCGAGCTGGCGCCGGTCGGCATACCGATCACGCTGGCCGGTCTTCTTTACATGATGACGCTCGGCCGCAGGATGATTCCGGATCGGTTCAGTGCCGATGAGATCGGAGGCACGGCGCAGAGTCTGCGCGCTTATCTCACCGAAGTGCTCGTCCAGCCGGAGAGCCCGCTGGTGGGCAAAACGATTGCACAGTCGGGTCTCGGCCGTGATCTCGATCTGACGGTGTTGCGCATCGTGCGCAACAAGACCGAGTCGATTCCGGCGCGTGGCGACACGCTGATCAACGCGGGCGACATCATCCTTGTGCAGGGTGCCTCGGAAGACATCCTGAAGATCAAGGACGTCAGCGGCATCGACATCAAAGCCGATGTGAAGCTCGCCGATCCGCAGCTCGAGGATAAGGACACCGGGATGGTCGAGATGATCATCCTGCCGGGCTCGCCGTTGATCGGCCGGACATTGAAAAGCCAGCGCTTCCGCGAGCATTATGGGCTGCAGGTGCTCGGCGTAAATCGCCATGGCGAGATGACGCATCGCAAGGTGAGCGTGCTGCAATTGCATCTGGGCGACGTCCTGCTCGTGCAAGGTCCGCTGGCCAAAATCGAGGAGGCGGCGGACGATCCCACCTTCCGACTGCTGGGCGAGCTCTCGACGAAGCGCCCGAACACCAGGCGAGCCCCGATCGCGATCGCGATTTTTCTGCTCACGCTCGGCCTGGCCACGTTCGAGGTCATGACGTTGCCAGTCGCGATGATGCTCGGTGCGCTGCTCGTCTTCGCGACGCGCTGCATCACGCCCCAGGAGGCGTATTGCGATGTCGAGTGGAAGGCCATCATCCTCATCGGCTGCATGCTCGCGCTCGGTGTGGCGATGGAGAGCACGGGAGGCGCGGCCTATCTGTCCGGGCTGATCGTGAACGCCGTCGGCTCGAATCCGCTGTTGCTGCTCAGCGGCTTTTTCTTTCTCACCGTCTTCCTCACGCAGCCGATGTCGAATCAGGCCGCCGCAATCGTCGTGCTGCCGATCGCGCTGCAGACCGCTTATTCTCTGAACCTGAACCCGCGCCCGTTCGGCATGATGATCGCGTTCGCGGCGAGCTGCTCGTTCATCACGCCGCTCGAGCCGTCGTGCATCATGGTCTACGGCGCCGGGCGTTATCGGTTCGCTGATTTCCTCAAAGTCGGCACGCTGCTGACGTTGATCATCTTCGTGATTGCCATCGTGCTGGTGCCGATCGTCTGGCCGCTGAATGCGCCGCCGCAATAATCTCGCTGGAAGCGTGAAGTAGCTTTACGTCGATGCCCTAGACGATCTAGGATCGCCGAATGCAAATTTGGAGCTTAAGCGCCTTGGTAACCGGATTGGGATTGATGCTCGTCAGCTGCGAAACGACCACGCAGACCACGACGACTGGCACGCAGACGACAACTACTGCTCTGCGACCGGCGACTGCGACACCGTCGCCTACTCCGAAGAAGCAATGGACGCCGCAGGGTCCACGGCAGACCGGATCGCACATGCCCTAGCCGGTCTTCCGGTCCGTTTCTATCCAGCCGCGACGGCCGCTGGCCTGCTGGTGGCGCCAGCGTCTCGTGAGGCGATTCGCTTCGCCACGGTGACGCCCGAGTTCAGCGCGCCTTCCATGTAGCCGACGAACTTGAAAGAGGTGTGCTCGCCGGCGAAATGCAGCCGCCCGACTCCGGCGCGCAGCAGCGGCCCTGCCTTCGTGATTTGCCCCGGCGCGGGGAACGAATAGCCGGCGCCCGTCCACATATCGCCGGGCCAATCCATGAACCGTCCGCGGACGAAGTTCGCGCCGTAGTCCGGGTAGATCTGCGATAAGGCGTCGGTGTAGGCGGCATCTTTTTGCGTGGCCCAGCGCTGGCGGCAACGCTCCGCCTGCGGACCGCCGGAGAACGACACCAGCGCGGCGCCGTTTGCATCGCTACCCTGGTTGTCGGTGCCTTCCCAGGTCATGCTCACCATCCCGTCGGTCAACGCGTCCGGCGCGAGGCCGGCCTTCTTCCAGAAACGGCCTTTCACGGTAGCGAGATACTTCACCGCGATCCCCATCTGCGTCTTAATCCCGCGCGGCAGGCCAGGCGAGAACCGGATATTGTGCCACGTGCTCGGCGGCGCGGTCAGCACCACGTCATCGGCTTCGAGTAGCTCGCCGTTTGCGCCGCGGATTGCGACCGTGTCTCCGGATTGCCGCACCTCGCGAACAACGAAGCCGAGGCGCAAATTTTGCGCGCCGATCTCACTCGCCAGCCTCCGCGCGAGCCGCTGGTTTCCACCACGGCAGCGATACACCTCGCTCTCGGTCCAATACTTCTCGAGCCCGCCACCTTTGATCTGAGTGAGATTGCCGAGATAGCTCTGGCGCGACGTGCTGTTGCCGTTGTCGGCGGAGAACTCCGTGGTGATCGCGAGCCGGCATGTCGGCGAGACATTTAATTGCCGGACCCAATCAGCGGTCGTGCGGCGATCGAGGCGTGCAGCATTCGGACTTAGCCATGGCTCGTCGGCATTGATCGCCCGCGCATCGGAGATGATCGTCTTGTAAGCGGCCTCCATCTCTTCATAGAGCGCTTCGGACTCTTTCCCCGTCAGCCGTTTGCCGCCGAGGATGACAGGGAAATCGAGGTCTTCACTTTCCGTTACATCGAGGAACGAAAAGCCGAAGCGCTTTGCATAGCCGACCCAGGTCGGGTGATTAGAGCCGATGAGCTCGCCGCCGCCTTCCACGTTCCTGCCGGTGACCACATCGCTGAAGCTGAGCACGCGTCCGCCGACGCGGTTGCGCGAATCGAGCACCGTTACCTTGTAGCCGGCGCTCTGGAGTTCGTACGCGCACGCGAGCCCAGCAAAGCCGGCGCCGATCACTACGACACGACGACCGCGGCCCACGCGCGGCATCGACGGTGACGTGCGCCCAAATGCCGGCCAGGAGCTGACGAACAAACCAGCCGACGCAGCGAGCGTGACCTTCAGGAATTCGCGGCGCTGGACAGCGGTAACTTGCGGGCGATAACGGCGAGCGAGACGAGCGTAAAGCGAGCGGGCCATGGTGCCGCGAGAACATCAATAACGCGGCGTGAAGTCAATGCCTCTTGGCCCGGCGAAAAGCTCGCGCATTGTCATTCCGAGCGAAGCCGAGGAATCGCTAACGTCCTTCCGGCACACAGCACGTCGATCGAAGAGAAAGTTAGCGATTCCTCCACTTCCGGTCGGAATGACAGAAGGGATCGGAGGGGAGCGATTTAGCGGCGTGCGGTAAGCATTTTCAGGCGCGCAAATTCCTCCTGCAGCGCGCCGCGGTCGACGTCGCGATAACGCTCGGGCAAATAGCGCTTGTCCGAGGATGACAACACGGCCGCGAGTTCCTGCATCGCAAGCAGGTTCGGATCGAGCGGATCGATGAATGACGTGACCGCTTCCTGCAGGTCCTCGAGCCGCACGTCGCCCTCGTGTTGCGCAAGCACCGTGCGCTCTTTCGCGCGCGTCAGGATTGCTTCCACGTCGCTGCCGGTGAGCGGCCGTTCCCCAAGTTCCGCGCGCACATATGCGAGCACTTCCTCGCTCAAGGCGATCTTCTTCACCCGCGCCAGCGTGCTGAAGAGCGTGGCCACGTCGTCCGGCGTTTGCGCGGGAAACAGCGGCAGGCTCAACCCGAAGCGTCCCTGCCGTTTCATGTCGATCGCGAGCAGGTCCGGCCGTGACGTCATTGCCACCCAGACCTCGCGGCCGCGCAGAGTGGAGTCGCCGATATGCGCAGCGAACGCGGCGAACACACGACCGGAAACGCCGCTGTCGTTATCGCCTTCCCGCGAGCCAAAGACCGCGTCCGCTTCATCGACAACTACGATCACCGGCCCGAGCGCGCGCACCGTCATGAGGATGCGCATCTGCTGGCGCTCCGTGTCGCCGACCCACTTCGAGCGGAACTCGCCGATCTCCATGACCGGCAACCCGCACTCGCTCGCGAAGCAATCGATCAGGAACGACTTGCCGACGCCGACACGGCCCGGCACGAGAATGCCGCGCTCGACAACATCGGTCTTGCCGTTCTTAAACAGCCACGCGATCTCACGCAGCTTCTTCTTCGCCGCTTCGTGCGTGGCGACGAGATCAAGGCTCACGCCGGGCCTCGGATCTTTGAAGCGGACGAGTCCCTGGCAGTATTCTTCGATCAGCCGCTTCTTGCTCGCGCTGACGTGCTCGTTCGTGACGCGGGAGCCGTTGCGAATCGCTTCGGCGAGCAGGTGTTGGATACGCAGCAAATTCAGGCCGGCGCTGCGACTCGCGAGATCCGCTGCGCTGAACTCACTCCATTCGGCCAGCGAAGCACCGTTGGTGGCGGCGCCCGATTCGATGAAGCGCAGCCGCTCCTCGGAATCCGGCAGATCGATCCGCACCTGCGCAACGTGCGGGTTCTGCAGCAAATCCGCGTGCAGCTCGGCGGCCGATTCGGTGATCAGGATCACGCCCACGTCTTCGCGCCGCATCTCCGGCGACGCGGCCCACTTCAGCAACGTGACGAGCGCCGTCCGTTCGTCGGAGCTCGCGCCGGATTCCTCGGCGGCAGGGATGATCTTCTCGGGGAAGTCGATGATCAGCGTGACGCCGCGGGGCGCGTTCTTGTCTTCCTCCGCTCGGAGGAAGAAACGGCGCAGCAACGGAGCGAGCTTCAGGAATTCGCGCGGCGGTCCGGTCTGGCGGTAGTTCGTGTTCTCGACCTGATCGAAGATCTCGAGCCAATCGAAAAACCGCTTCTGCATGTCGGCGGTGCCGAAGGTGAGCCCATCGGCGACATCGTAGAAGAGGAGGAACGCGCGATCCGTGAACATGCGGCGCGCGAGAAAAGCGCGGACGGGCACGTAGCCGACGGTGCTGCCATTCTGAACGGGAAAGACGTCGAAGATGTTGCCGTGCAGGACGAAGAGCGAGTAGCTCCCGCCATTCCACCGCCGCGCGAACTCCAGCTCCCATCGGCGCAGCGGCAGGCGTGGCGTGTTGGTCTCAATCTGGTCAGTGCTCATGAAAGAAGAAGTGCCTCACACAAAGGGCACAAAGGTTCACAAAGGGGATTGTTTCACGGGCATTCTCTTCCTTTGTGAACCTTTGTGGCCTTTGTGTGAGGCAATTAACCCTGTCGTTCACGCGCTCGTTGCTGTGGTCGCGCTGTAGTTCCGCTCGGCAACGGCGGCGGACCAGCTTCGAAGCCAACCCGCGCCGGCACCATCGGAAGATCGCCGGCAAGGTCGCGGAATTGATCCATTTCCGAGAGCCACTTGTTCGTCTCGTTTAAGTGCTCCACGCTCGCGTCGATGCGCGCGCTCACGGCGCTCGCGCTCTTCGTTGCGACGGCGTCGGCGCGGATCAGCTTGATCTGCTCGGACAAGCGCTCCTGTTCCGAAACGACAAGCTCGAGGTTGCCCTCTGCTTCGCCCACGCGCTCCGCCCGCTTCCGCAGCACATCGAGCCGATCGCGCCGCGACTCGAGCAGGCGCTGCTTGTTATCGGAGGCGGCACTCTCAGCCATGCCTTTGATCTCGGCCTCGAGCGCGCGCGTTTCCCGTTCCGCCTCAGTGACGCAGCCGGCCAGGTCTTCAGCGCGCTCCGTCTCGAGGAAGGTCTGGAGCGATTGCTGCATGCTGAGCAAGCGCAGGTACATCCACATCAGTTCGTCGATCTTCCGCAGCCGAGTGTCGGCACTGATGTTGAACCCCGAGGCATCGGCGTCCGCGGCAGCCTTCTCGATATCGCGGCACACTCGGGCGAGCAGGTGATAGCGCTCGCGCAGCGGCGAGGAGAGCGATCCGAGCATCGCTTCGCGGCGTCGTTTGAACTGCGCGATCTCAGCCGCCTCCGCGCCGCTCGTCACTGCGCTGGCGCGTTTCGCTACCCATTTCTGAAAGAACTCCATGTCTGGCAGGTAAACCCAGCCGAGCACGTAGGCCGTGGTGCCCGCCACGAAGTAAAGCGGCTCGCCAGTTGCAAAGCCGGCGCCGAGCGTCGCGACCGCCATGATAGCGTGATGCGGGCTCTGCAGGAACGCGCGCCATCGGCTGGGGGTCGGCTCGGACATCGGAGGCAAACGTCCAACGTCCAACGCTCAACGTCCAACGCTCAACTGGAGCGCGTCATTCGAGCGTGAACCACTGCGCCTCGACGCGGCGATTCTGCTCGGGATCGGTCCCGCCGAGCGGCTCGTCCCAGCCGCGCCCGGCGGTGTCGAGCCGTGCGGCGTCCACCTGATGGCGCTCGACGAGGAGACGCTTGATTTCACCCGCGCGCTCCTTGCTGAACTCGACAGCCTTCAGCGCCATCTGCCTGACGAACGCGTCGCCCCCCTTCTTCCGGAAATCCTCCACGAGCGAGTTATCGACGTGACCGCGCAGCAAAATCGTCGAGCCGGGGCTGACGGTAAGCAGGCGCTTGATGGCTTCGAGATTCTTGAGGTTCTCCTGGTTGTTGAGATCGAGGTTGGCGGAGTTCGGCGCGAACAGGAACCGGATGTCTTTGCTGAGCAGCGGGTCGGTTTCGACTGGCGCAGCACCGGCACTTTTGATCGGTGCGATGGCGACCTTCTGGTCCGCGAACGCTCCTGATTGCTCGAGCT
>CADCTA010000013.1 GCA_902805675.1 uncultured Chthoniobacterales bacterium
CGACAGCCTTCAGCGCCATCTGCCTGACAAAGGCGTCGCCACCCTTCTTCCGGAAATCCTCCACGAGCGAGTTATCGACGTGACCGCGCAGCAAAATCGTCGAGCCGGGGCTTACGGTAAGCAGGCGCTTGATTGCTTCGAGATTCTTGAGGTTCTCCTGGTTGTTGAGATCGAGGTTGGCGGAGTTCGGCGCGAACAGGAACCGGATGTCCTTGCTAAGCAGCGGGTCGGTTTCGACCGGCGCAGCACCGGCACTTTTGATCGGTGCGATGGCGATCTTCTGGTCCGCGAACGCTCCTGATTGCTCGAGCTTCTGCAGATGCTGCAGGTCGAGGAACTTGCTCGCGTCGACCGGATCTTTGATCAGATCATTGCCGTAGGCGTAGATAGCCGATTGGTAGATGCCGCCGAAGCTGCCCGCGGCGTCGATCGCGCCCGAGAAGAACGCGAGGTTCTCTGGCAGATTCGAGAAGTGCACCTTCGCGAGCTCGGCCTGGGTTTGCGCGCGGTCCCACTTGAAGGCGCGGCCGATGAGATCGAGGTGCGGGGCCTGGTTGTCGCGCACCATGCGATTGCCTTCGAGCAGGCCGGCTACCAATCCGCTGACCTTGTCGGGATTCGCCTGCGCGAAGCCTTTGTTCACGATGAGGATGTCGGCCACGATCAGGAGGTTCTTGTTCGTGGCGAGGATGTGCGCTTTCCCGCCGCTTTGCTGGACGACCTCGGTCGTCTTGGGCGCCCACGTCACGCAACCCGCGATCTTGTTGCCAGCGATCTCTTTCAGGAAGAGATCGCCCGCGGCGAACGCATCTTCGGAGAAGACGAGGTTCAGCTTGTCTGCGGCGACCTCGTCGCCCACGTCGTCGAGCATCTTCACGCCCATGCCGGCTTCCTGCGCGAGGTAGCGGATGAAAAACTCCGCCTCCGTAAACTGCGCGGTCACGAGGATTTTGCCTTTCAAGTCGTTGATCCGCTTGATGTCGCTGCGCACGACGATGCCATCGGCGCCACGCGAGAAGCCGATCTGCGCCGGCACCGTGACCTGGAACTGCTTGCCGTAGACGGCGAGCACGTCGGTCGTGGTGGCGGAAGCGGCCATCTTGCCGCTGTTGAGCGCGGACCAGCTTTCTTCTTCGCTGAGATTGATCTTCAGTTTGAAGCCGTGCTTCTGCGCGAAGATCGAGTTGTCGTTTGGCTCGAGGCCGCCGTTGGCGACGATCAAGCCCGCATAGCCGGCGTACTCGCTCAGCTCGATCTCGACGACGTTGTCCTTCGGCGTGTATGCGCCGGGCGCGATGAGCTTGGGGATTTCGTTCTGGGTGGTGGCGAGCTCGATTTCGGATTTCGCTTCGCTCGATTCCGAAGTCGGGCCGCGCTCGAATGCTTTGGGCGCGAGCCGATACCACCACCTCGAGACGCCGAAGATGACGAGCCCGAGGAAGACGAGCGTGAAGAGGATTTTGCCGAGCTTGGTCATGGTAGGTGTGTGGTTCGCGTGCGACGCGCGGTCATCCTGAGGCGGCGGAGTGCGCCGAAGGATCTCACGGCCGGAGTGCTGGCGTTGCTAGTCATTCGGCTCATAGCAACAAAGCCTGCGCGAGGTCCTTCGTCGTCTGCGCGACTCAGGATGACCCGCGTTGGGAACGTGGCGTGGTGACAATCTACTCTGCAATCTTCTGCCGCTCGGGCGCGGCGGGCGCCGCTTGGGTCGCCGCAGCGGCTTCCGGCTGCACCATTCCCATCTTCTGCTTGTACTGCTGGAAGAGCATGGCGCCGCGCGCTTTCCGCTGCTCTTGCTGGCGCGCAACATTCGAGCCCATCTCGCGTGCGAGATCGAGCGTGGCGCGCATCTGGCCTTCGCCTTTCGCCGCCGTTTCGCGCAGCTGTTGCATGGATTGGTTCATCTCGCCGCCCATCATTCCCTGCAGCTCGCCGATCGAGCTCTTCATCATGGTGGCGAGGCCTTCAAGCGAACGCCCAACCGCAACCCGCGACTTCAACTGCTCGAAGTCGCGCTGAAATTTCTGAATCTCGCGCAAGCTCTGCGCGACGATCTCGGTGTTCTGTTTGTAAAGCGCTTCGAGGTTGTTCACCTGCTCGCTGTTCTCATTCAGCTCCTGCTCCATGTTGGCGAGCTCTTCGGCGTAGGTCGCGCCGTTGGCTTCGTCGTTTGAAGCAGCCGCCACCTGGAGCAAGCCCTGCAACTCCTGGCGTTGGCGCTCCTGGCGTTTCACCTGATCGCGCAGCAGCGCGACCTGGCTGGCGAGCTGTCCGTTTGCGTAATGCGCCTTGTCGGCGCGCGCGCGAGCGTCGCGGATGCCGCGCTCGACCATGGCCTGGTTGATGGCGTCGGTTTCAGTGGCTCGTTCCGCGGCCAGGCCGAGGAACACAAACAGTCGTTTAAGTGCTCGAAACATAGTGAGGGTGCCTGGTTAGCTGCGTTCTCCGCGGATTCTGAGGATGCATTGCCTCTGCGCGTTCAATCTTTTTGCACCAGATCGAACGCTGCAGGCCTAACGGACGCTCACACCGGGGGATGGCGTGTCAATGGACACGCGCGGGCGCGCTATTCCTCGTCCTCGTCCGCTGACCGGGCGAGTTCTTCGAGCTCTGCCGGATCGACGGGCTCTGCGCGCGGTGGCGGAGTGTCGATCTGAGGCTCTGCGCGTCGCGTGCCGCGTCGCGTTGCACGGCCGGTCGGCTGTGGGGCGACGAAGACGCGCTCGTCAGTCGACGGCATGCCAAAGACGAGCGCTCCATCCGGTGTGGTGCCGAGATAGCGGGCACGCTGGGATCCGCGCGGCACCGGCGGCAGCGCGCGCTCGTCTTCCGGCGTGACCGGGAGGGCCTGGCGGACTTCGAGCTCCGTCTGCTCCTCTGCGGTGAGGCCGGAGCGGCTGGCGGTCTTGGCGCGCGACTTTGACGGCGAAGCGGAACGGGCGGCGGTCTTACGCTCTCCCTCTGCTGATGCGGACGCGGTCTTTGCTGTCTGCGCAGTGGTGGTTTCGCTCGGCGCATTGCGTTGCGCTGTCGAGCGGCTTTGCCGATTGCTCTGCGCCTGGGTGGCGGAATCACTGGGACCCTCGGCGGGCGCTGCGGGCTCGGTTGTCTGCACGGCAGGGCGAGTCGTGTTCGCCGCCACAACCGGGGCCTGCGGTGTGGTCGTCGTGGCCGCCGGCTGCCGTTGTTGTGTGCTCGTCGCTTGGGAGTTCTGCGCTGCCGACGGGGGCGGTGCAACACCGCCGTTGTTCATGTAAGCCATGGCAGGCGCTGCGTTCTGCGAAGCTGCGCGGCTGTTTGTGGTGGCATCGCTAGTTGCCGAAGTCTCCGGCGTGGAGGTGCTCGGCGCTGCGGCGATGGCGGGTTGCGATTCCGCATCAGCTGCGGACGTGCCCGCGCTTGGGAAGCTCGGTGATGCCGCGGCTGCGGGTGCGGTGCGATTCGCGGCGACCACCGTCTCCTGCGGCGGGCTGACTTCAGGAGCCGCAGGCGCTGCGGCTTGCGTCTCGGTGGTTGGCGCTGCTTGCGGCGCTGGATTAGCGGCGACGGCGTTCGCCGCAGCGTCTGGAACGCCGACTTTCACGCCGATAGTCTCGGGTTCCTTCTCCGCCTGCCAGTTCTGCACGGTGCGAATCGCCCCGGGCAGGATCATCGCGGCGATCGCGCCGATGGTGAGCAACACCGCCGCCCAGGCCAGAGGGCGCAGGAGAAAGCGACCCAGACTCGCTGGCTCAGCAGCAGCCGGTGCCATGTCCTCGACGCGTTCCTCCTCCGCTGCCTCGGCTTCAACCGCTGGAAGCACCGCGAGCGGCACAGTCGCAGCGACGATCGGATCAGGCTTGGCGACCTTCGCGGGAAGCCCAAACCGGCGGCCGATGGAGTCGCGACGTTCTGCGCGGCCAAGACATGCGCGGATGTCCTCCTGCAGAACCAGCGGATCGATCGGGCGCTGCTCAGGATTCGACGCGAGCATGCGCGAGATCACCGCGGCGACGTTCTTCGGGATGCCGCGCGAGCGCTGCACCATCCCCGCACGCGGCGGCGCACCGGTGAGCAGGAACCAAAGCGTCGCGCCGAGCGAGTAGATGTCCGATTTGAAATCAGGCGTGGCGCCCTGCAGTTGCTCAGGGCTGGCGAATTGTACGAGCTCGCCGGGACCGGTGGTGGTGAATCCGTTCCGCGAGAAGGTCGGCGCCATCGCGCCGAAATTCAGAATCTTCACCAGCGGCCACTCGCCGTCCGGTGTTTGCCCTGGGACGATCATCAAGTTTGATGGTTGCAGCGCGCGGTGCGTCACGGAATGAAACGCGGCTGCAGCCAGGGCGTTGACGCTTTGCAGCGCGATGCGCATCACGGCCGCGACCGGCAGCGGCCCATGCTCAGCGACCCAGGCGTCGAGCGTGCTGCCTTCGAGAAACTCACGGACGTAGACGACGTCGCCACCGTCGGATCCGAAATCGCGGGTGCGCGCGACGTTGACGTGGTCGAGCTGCTGAGCGGCGCGTGCGTCGGCCGCCAGCTTATCTAGCGGCACCTGCTCAAGCGGCCCTGGCCGCACAATCTGCACCGCGACCGGCTCGCCCGAAAAGGTGTCCTCCGCTTTCAGCGTCACGCTCGAGGCGGTGCGACCGAGGGCGAGCGGCTCCCCACGTTCATCGATGCTGACCTGGTAACGGCCGAGGTATGTCTTGCGTTCCATAAGAGTATAAACCCGCTGAGCTGGAGCCGTTGCGGACGGACCGAACGCGAGGTGACCTTAGACCCCCGCGGCGCGCTGAAAATTCACACGCGTTTCGTTCCGCCGCTTCTGCCCTTGTGAATCGTGCGACGTTCGGCGTCCGGACGCGCGGTGTTATGGAAATTCTATAGTAAATCCTCCGATCGACGGAGCGGCGTGAGGGCACGCCGGGTCCATCGGGTTTGCGCCCGCCACCTGCGTCGCTTAGCGCTCTGGCGTGAGCGCCGTCCCCGTCACTGAAAAGCTGCTGAGCACAGCAGCCGGCTGGCAGGCGATGAAGGCAGCGCGCGATTTGCTCAAGGCCGGTCGCGTTGCCGAAGCGAGCTACGAACCGCCTCTGCTGGCCGGCTATGTGCGAGAAGGCGCAAAGAACTACCGCTCGGGATTGCGGATCAAGAACGCGATCGACGTTGAGAATCTTTGCAGCTGCTGGGAAGCACGCTCGGCTGGGAAGATCTGCGCGCACTCCGTTGCCGTGGGGCTCGCCTACCTCCATCCGCCTCCTGCGCCCGTCGCCGCCGCTGCCCCCCCTGCGCCGGTCGAAGAGACCACGCATCAGCGGTTCGTCCCCGGAGGAACAGCTGGCGCCACTCCCGCAGCGCTGCACATCATCCTGCCGCCAAACTTCACCGTGGCATGGCAGAAGGGCCAAGCGATGATCGTCGTGGAAGCCGAAACGTCAGGGCGGCGTGCGCCCGTTTCGACGCTCCGGAAGACCGCCACCTTTGCCTGCGACGCAGCGGACCTTGCGCTCGTTGAAGGTCTGCGCGGCATTCCGGCAATCTTCGCCAGCGGGATGGCCACGCTGGCGCGCGACGCCTTTCTGCGATTGCTGCCGTCGCTGCAGAATCATCCGCGCGTCACATTCGGCAAAGCGACTCGCGTGACGGTCTCGTCAACAGCGCTGCGCCCGGAGCTGCTCGTCGAGTCGCGGCGCGATGGAGGCATTTCAGTCCAAGCGAACCTCCCCGCAAACGCCCTTCTCCTCTGGAATGCCACGGACGCATGGCTGCTGCGAAACAACGAATTCACCCGCTGCGGTGAAGCTTTGCCGGCCGGCTCGACGCATCTGATCGAGCGCCCGCTTGTGCTGGATGCGGAGCGCGCCCTGCATTTCCTCGCCTACGATCTGCCGCGGCTGCGTGACGCGTTCGACGTGCGTGCTGGAGAAGGCATTCGCCTGCCGGAGATCGCCACCGCGACGCCGCCGTTCGAGCTGCGGCTTGCCGGCACGCTGAATAGCATCACCGCGGAGCTCCTCTGCACCTACGGCAATCGCGTGCCCATCAAAGCTCTGGCGAACGCGCAGGATCAGTTCGTGTTCCGTGATCCGGAGAACGCCGACCGCGTGCTGATGCGGAACATCGCCGCCGAGAACGCCGCGATCACGCGCCTTGAGCAGATTGGCTTCGCGCGGACCGACGCGGGCGGGTTCGTGCTGCACGGCCAGCCGGAAGTGGTTCGCTTCTTCGCGGGCGCGTATCCGAGGCTCCAGCGCGACTGGAAAGTAACGCTCACGGCGCAGGTCGAGAAGTGGTCGGGTGAGATCGAGCGCGTCACGCCGAAGCTCGAGATCGTTGGCTCCGGTCAGGACTGGTTCGAGGTGCGTTACTCGCTCACCACTCCCGGCGGGCAGGAGTTTTCGAGCGCCGACATCCAGCGGCTCCTGCGCTCCGGCCAATCGCAGACGCGACTCAAGAACGGACGCCTTGCCGTTATTGATACTGCTGGGTTGGAGGATTTCGAGCAGGTGATCCGCGACTGCGATCCGGCGCAGACTCAGCCGGGGCTGTATCGCATCAATCGCGCGCACGCTGCCTTCGTCGAAGAAACAGCCCGCGAGCTGGGCTCCGCAATCGCGGATCGGCGCGAGGCGTTGAAGAAGTTCATCACCGGCCACGCGGCGCCGCCGGATGCGCAGGCGAAACTCGGCACCCTCGCGCAAACGTTGCGCGAGTATCAGCTCACCGGGTTCGAGTGGCTGACACGACTGGCGGCGAACAATCTCGGCGGCATCCTCGCGGACGAGATGGGTCTTGGGAAAACGGTGCAGACGCTCGCGTTTCTGCGGGCGCACCAGGGCGCTGCGCCGGCCTTGATCGTCTGCCCGACCTCGCTCGTGACGAACTGGGAGAACGAGGCGCGGAAGTTCACGCCAGAACTCAAGACGCTCGTTCTGGAAGGACCGGATCGCGCCAAGCTCTTCCGCCAGATCGCCGCCGTGGACATCGTGATCACGAGCTACGCCTTGCTGCGCCGCGACATCGAGGAGCTGCGCGAGTTCCAGTTCTCGACCGCGGTGCTCGACGAAGCGCAGCACATCAAGAATCCGGAGACACAGAACGCGCAGTCCGCCTACGCATTGCGAGCGACGCACCGCTTCGTGCTGACCGGCACGCCGATGGAAAATTCGGTGCGCGATCTTTGGTCGATCATGAATTTCGCGCTGCCTGGCTATCTCGGGACGCGCGCTGATTTTCGCGAACGCTACGAGCTGCCGCTCGGCCGCGGAGCTGCGCCCGATGTGCAGCGACGACTCTCGCGGCGCTTGCAGCCTTTCCTGCTCCGCCGGCGCAAGCGCGACGTGGCCAAAGATCTGCCCGAGAAGCTCGAGCAAGTGCTGCCTTGCACCCTAACGAATGCGCAACGCGGCGCCTACGACGCGCTCCTGCGCGAAATCCAGCAGGGGCTCGGCAGCTCAAGCAAGAACACGAATGCCGGCGTGCAGCGGATGAAGATGCTGACGGGCTTGCTCCGATTGCGGCAGGTCTGCTGCGATTTGCGGCTGGTCGGCTTGGAGAAGGATGAAGGCCAGACTTCCGCGAAGCTCGATCTGCTCGACGAGTTACTCGAGGAAGCGATCGACGGCGAGCACCGCGTGCTCATCTTCAGCCAGTTCGTCTCGATGCTGCATCTCGTGCGCGAGCGGCTGGAAGCGCGCGAGATTCCATTCTGCTATCTCGACGGCTCAACCAAAGAGCGTCAGCAGGTCGTCGATCGCTTCCAGAACAACGCTGACATCCCGGTGTTCCTCATCAGCCTGAAAGCCGGCGGTGTTGGTCTGAACCTCTCCGCCGCCGACACCGTCGTCCATTTCGACCCGTGGTGGAATCCAGCCGTCGAAGCGCAGGCAACGGATCGTGCGCATCGCATCGGCCAGACGCGCGTCGTGACAGCCTACAAGCTCATCACCCGCGACACGGTGGAAGAAAAAATCCTGCGCCTGCAGGAGAAGAAACGCGCTGCAATCGACGCCGCGATCGACAGCGAAGAGCCGTTGATGACTGGCCTCACGACCGAGGAACTCGAGGAACTGCTCGCGTAACCAGGCGGGCCGTCGGTTCGCGGTGCGCCGCATTCACTTCACCAGCGTCTCCGGCATTCCGGCCGACGTGGAGGAAGCACTTACTCCTTCTGCTTCTCAGGGAACCGGTGATGTGATTCGACGCTCACCAGCGTCTCACCCTCCGGGCGCGCGTCCATGTCGCGCCGTTTCTAGCGGCTCCGTTCTCGACGCCGTCGAACCGGCCGCTAAGCCGGGAACGCGGACTGGGGGATAGTTTCCCTACATGATGACGGGCAGGCTGCGTTACCGCTGAGCCACCCCAGTCCGCTCACCAACCAAAACTGACACCGGGCTTCGAAGCGCAGAGGCGCCTCTATTACTTGGACGTACGGAAGCTCGAGCGCGTCTTCCCGGTACAAAAAACGGAGGCGACAGTCACCTGTCGCCTCCGCCAAACATTGAGATAAATCTGAAAGCTAACTGCTGTCTTACACTGACGCTGCTTGCTGAGCCATCTTCCGGCGGCGGAGCACGTTGGTCGCACCGACTGCAACCATCAGGCCGACGATCGGGAAGAAGGAGCTGAGCTCAGGAATCGGGGTGATGTTCTGAACCAGCGCGAATTCTTCGAAGCCACCCTGCGTG
>CADCTA010000014.1 GCA_902805675.1 uncultured Chthoniobacterales bacterium
GGCAGAATGGCGAGCGGCGTTGATTTCAGCCCACCTACGCGTGCGAGCTGAAACAGGTGGTCCTGCCAATCCATGAACCCGCCGTGCCTTCCGTGCGTAGCGATCGGGTGATGGCCGACCACGATCACATGCCTCGATCCGGCTGTGCTGACAGCTCGGCGGAGCTCATCGGAGCGTTGCGTCTTTTCCGCGGCTGCCATGCGCAACCACATCTCCGTATCCAGGGTCACGACCCGCACGCCCGCAAGGTCGTCGATCGTTACCGGACCTGACGTGCCGGGTATCGGCAACAGATCAGCCCGTTTGGCCTGCGATCGCACGTAGCGACGCTGGCGGACCACGCCATCGAGTCCGCTTCTCCAATCGTGGTTGCCGGGGATGAACAGCCCGCGCGCACCACTGCTCCTGAGCACATCCACCTGAGGATGCAGCCGCGCCAGCGCCGCTCGCTGCCCAGGCTCATCAGCCGGCACTCCGTTTTCGTAGACGTTGTCGCCGAGAAAGATGACCATCGTGCGCGTCGGCATCGCCGAAGCCCAGCGGCTGAGTGTTTGGAGCACCGGTTCTCCCTCCGGCCGCGGCGCCCCCGCATCGCCGATGAGCAGAATGCGCTGCCGAATCGCACCGTCCGCCGGAAGGCTAACCGCCGCTTCGTAGGCGGAATTGCGGTACGGCCGCGTGTCGCTACACCCGCTCAGAACGGCGACCAGCAGGATCGCGAGGAACCGACGCATTTCGCCGTAGTCTGCCGCCCGTCGTCTCGGAGTGCGCCAGCGCAACGCGTTTACCAGCTATGCGCCGCGCTCGTTCACGGTCGCGGCAATTCCGCCGAGCATCTTCGCCCATGCCGCCTTGCAGCGATCAGCGTAGTCAGCCCATTCCGGCGCGAGCTCGTGCTGGAGCGTCGCTTCGCAGCCAGAGCCTTGCGCCACGATGTCGATCGACACCGTGCTGCTCTCCTCTTCGGGCTTCACTCGCCAGGTGAAGGCAAGCCGATGCGGGCGCTCGATCTCGAGATAATTGCCGACGTGCTCGACCTTCTCGCCGTCGCGCACATCAACGAACGCGAATGAGCCGCCCAGCTGCGGATCGATGCGCACGCGGCTGAGGGCCTTCATCGAACCCGAGACAGTCATCCAATTCCGCACCTGCTCCGGGTCCAGCCACGCCTCAAACACCCGCTCAGCCGAAGCATCGAAGCGATGAGTGACGGTCACCACCACGTTCGGTTCACTGCTCATAGCCGTAGGGCGCAGGCGTGGAACTCGGCGACGCTGCGGGCGAAGCACTTGCTGCGGGCGCCGGACTGATGGGCAGCGCCGCATCGTTCGCCTGCACCGTTGTCGCTGGAATCGCGTCGAGCCGTTTCCGGATTTCAGCCGCGAGCTGCTTCACCTTGCTCTTGTCGGTTCCGTTCTTCGTTGCCTCGGCAAAGGCGCGCATCTCCGCTTCGCTCTGCGCATATTTCGCGTCCACGAACTGCTTGAGCTTCGTCTCCATGTCCGCCCGGGCCTCGTCGAAGTTCGCGCCGCGGCCCTGCGGCAATTCGCCGGCCTTCAGTGCCGCAAGTTGCCGCGCGTGGATCTCGTTGATGTCGAGCAGCGCCTGCGCGTACGGCAGCTCCGCCTTCATCGTCTTGAACTTACTCTTGCGCCACGAGTCCTTCTTGTTCAGCCCCGAGAAGACCAGCCACTGATCGATGTAGGCATACACGAAGCCGTTCGTGTGCGGCTTGAAGAAGTAATGATACCGCGGCTCGATCGCCGTCCTGATGTAGAAGGCATGCTTCGGATCCGCCTTATCGTCGATCCGCACGTCGTCCATCGTAAGCTGACGATAGGGAACGATGCCGGCCGCGAGCATGTCCTGCCACGTGGGAGGCGCCGGAGGCGGCTGATCCTGCGCGATCGTGTAGGAAGCGGCCGCAAACGCGGTGATGAGTGCAAGCAGCTGGAATCGAAGCTTCACTGCGCCTGGTTCACGTAATCCCATTCTTCGCCGCCACGTTGTGCGATGGCTTCGACATCTTCTTTCAACAAAAAGCGACCGTCGGCGAGCCGGTTCGCAGCCTCACGGAACATCGTCAGGTATTCCTCGCGAGAGGGATAACGCTCCGCGATCGCCCGGCGCGGATCGCCCGCAGCATCCGCATCCGCCTTGGTCTTCGGCAGCGGAAAGAACGAGCCGAGAAAGCTGATACGCTCGTTAGGCATTCCGATCTTCGGGTCGCGCAGGTTCCAGCCGGTATAGGTCGCGAGCGGCACCTCGAGCTGCGGCAGCCGCACGCCACCAAGATCGTTTCCGTCCTCGTCCACCTGCGGCACGAGGGCCGGGAACGGCTTCCCAACACCCGGCGGCTGCTTGGTGATAATGCGGTTCTTCCATTGCGGACCTAAGTCGAGCCGCAGCGCGTCGTGCACACGCTCGGGCGGTTCGACGCCAGGAATGCGCGGGAACTGCAAGACCTGGTCATCCCGAGCGAAGTCGAGGGATCCCGTGGCCTTACCTTTCCGTCCTGCATCGGGATTCTTCGACTCCGCTTCGCTCCGCTCAGAATGACGGCTAGGCCTAACGAGCGTCCCATCCGCAATCTTCGGATAACGACTCTCCGGCGGCTCCTTCCCTTCGCGCACCCAATCATCCATCGCCACAAAGAGCGCGCGCCAGAACCACCGCACCGGGTTTGGGTTCGACAAATGTTGCGCGGCGAGACTTGGCTCCGTCTCCGGCGTTGGCGGAAACGCACGCGAGAAATGCTGCAGCCCCGCCAGGTGATAGATGCGCGCGTTTTCCAGCGGCGGCACATCGCCTTTCCCGTCCGGCGACGTATGGATCAGCGACCCAGCGCGCGACCAGTATTCGTAGGAAGTGTTCGTGTGGAAGATCTTCGGGAGCAATGTCGTGCTTGGCAGCAGCGTCGTGTGACGCGTGCGTAACCTCGGATCGCCCCCGGACCGAATCCGCAGCCGATCGAGCAGCCCCGCCTCGTTGCCCGTCTCCGGCTCCGCCTGCGGCGCGTCCGTAAAAGGGAACAGATCCGTCGGATAAAACAGCGCCGTCGTCGGCTGCGCATCGCGTGAGGGTTGCGCGAAACGATGATTAAAGCTCCCGATCCCCGCGCCCGCCACGTGGATGAACATCCCATCGATCGCTCGCTGCCCCGCCTCGTCCGCATTGAACCCTTCCAGCAGGAAGTGCCGGAGAAACCGCCCGCTCTGCGAGATGCCAAGCGCATGCACCCGCTGCGTAGCCGGCTCCAGCTCGTTCCCCTCGCGCTTCAGGTAGGCGGCGAAATCGCGCACCGCCGCGAACCCGAGCCCCGCGATCGCCGGCTCCTGCGCGCGATAAACCACCTCGTAGATCTTCCCCGGCTCGAATCCGCCCTTCAGCCGGATCGCGCGCAACTCCCGAGCCGCCTCGCCCTTCGCCTCACCTCCCGGCACGAATTGCCACTCGCTCCGCGGCACAATCTGACGCGCCGCCATCGGCGCATCGCGCACCGTCAGCACGTTTGCCGCGTGCTCCGGGTCCGCCGCGGCATACTCGGTGCCGCCGATGTTCCCGCTGATCATGTGCCCGAGCGGGTGCTCCTCCTGCCGCTCGTTCACCGTGAAGTCCGCCCGCACCAGCCCCGTGATCGCTTTTACGCCTGCCGCGCCGGATTGCTGCGAAGGCGGGTTAGCAGTTGAACGCGGCGAGAGGGCGCGATTGATCTCCGCGTCGGATGCTGGATTGGCGCCTCTGATTTGGAGGTTGGAAGTTGAACGTTGAGCGTTGGACGTTTCTGCGCCCTGTCTGCCTTCGACGTTGCTTCGCGCGTCCCCGCGCTCACCGGCTACGCCGGCTTCGGCCATGTCGCGCCGCTTCCCGCGGGCTCCATTCGAAGTTCGACGTTGCGTCGCGGCCCCCGCCGCTCCCCCTGACGGGCTTCGGCCATCTCGCACCGCTTCCCGCGGGCTCGATTCAGCGTTCGACGTTTTCCCCTTCTTCTCTGACGCCGACACGCCCTCCAGCTCGCGCGCTCGTGGCGAATAAAGCCGCAGCGTATTCGCCTCCTCGCGAGCATCCCATTGCCACCCCAGCCAGGCCACCGTCACCCCGCGCCGCATCAAAAACCCATCGCCAAACTCCTCCTCCGTTGTCGGATCGCGTGACCCCTTCCCGCCCTGCATGACGGCAAGGATGCCTTTCCCGCCGCGATTCGGTATTTCCAGCAACACCGAGCCACTCGAGCGCGCCGCCTCCTTCGGCCGGAGCACGTAAAAGTCAGCCGAGAACTCCACCTCACCCGCCTCATTCCGCGGCGCCTTCTCGAGATCGACGATGAACTTGTTAGGCGCCGTCTCCGGTTTGACCGCGAAGTGCACCTTCCCGCTCAACTTCTCATACACCCCCGCCTCGCCGAAGGCTTTGCCTTCGAGGACGTCGGCGCGAGAGAGAATCTCGACCCGGCCGACACGTGCAGAGGCGCTGGTGATTAGCAGCGCGGCCGTCGCGATCGCAAATAGAAGCCCGCGTAAATCCATCAATTGAGTTCGAGCTCGAGGTAGCTTCCCGGCTGCATCGCAATCACAGCGGCCGCGATACTCGGCGCATGTGGCTCCAGTTTAAGCCAGTTGGCGTGAGGCAGAACCACGATGGCGATGCTGCGGCCAGTCAGCTTCTGCTGATACCGCAGCTGCTTGTCAGTCGTCACCAGCACATCAAACTGGCTCCTCCGCTTTCGCGAGCAGTTCGCCGTTCGAAAGCGCAGACCAACCCGCGCCGAAAGCGGTGACGACATCATGCCCTGCCAAATGCTTAGCGCAGCGGCACCGGCGTTCCCTGATCGAAGAGAACGCGCACATTCGGTCACGCTGTCGCGAGGCTTGCTTCCGCGAATTCTAAAACAGCCAGCGCCTGCGCTCGTGTGACGCCGGGGAACCACTCCAGAAACTGATCAACCGTCGCGCCGTCCTCGAGATTCTCGAAGAGAGTCTTGACCGGCACACGTGTTCCGCGAAAAACCCACGCGCCGCTCACCTTTTCAGGTGAGCGTTCGACAACCGTGCACGCGGTCCAATCGAGCATGGCCGATTGTAATCCCCCGCCGTTCGTCCGGCAATGCAACACACGCCTCCGCGGACGTGCCCCAGCTTAGGGGCCGCTTACGACGCGAGCGACCGGCGGCAACGAGCCGCTCCAGTTTGAGCCGGTTCGCGAGAGGCAGTACACGGCCGCGGTCCTTGCCTCGTCAGTTCTGCTGATACCGCCGCTGCTTATCGCTCGCACGTTCGATCGCGGCACCGCTAAAGCTCCCGCGTCATGAAGACGCTATTCGGATCGTTCGTGTAATCTCCGAACGGGCCGCAATCAGTGAAGCCCGCGCGCCCGTAGAGTTGACGAGCCGGAACGAAGCCGGGCTGCGCGCCCGTCTCTATGCTCAACCGTCGATAACCACGACGCCGCGCCTCCGCCACGATATGATCGAGTACCGCCGACCCTACACCCTTGCGCCGATGCTGCCGCGCCGTGCGCATCGACTTAATTTCGCCGTGCTGCGCGTCCAGCTGCTTCAGGGCTCCACAGCCGAGCAGCTCGCCGCTTTCCCAGACGCTCCAGAAAGTGATATCCGGCGCGCGCAAACGCTCGATCGGCAAGGTATGCACACTGTCGGGCGGCGACTGGCTCCGCATGCTTGCCAGGTGTTCCGCGAGCAAAGCCGCGATCTCCGGCCCACTCAAGTCATCGAGCTTGATCTCCACAGCAGGAGTTCTTCTTCCAACGACCCTCCAAGTTCAACGCCCGAAGAGAGCGCTCCGCCAGGAGCGTTTCGCGGATACGCCCGGTTCACGCGAAGCCAGAGCTTCGACGCGAACAGCGCGCCTCGGGCTGGGTGCTGCATCACAACGCGCTTCCAATTCGTGGCTGCCGCCATGTTGACGGCTTAAAGCCGTCAAGTTGCAGAGTGATCGCGGTGGATAGGAGGGTGCCGGAGTGCTACGGCGTGGGCGTCGCGTTGGCGGGCGCGGGCGAGGCGTCCCCGGTCGCCTCCTTCAGCTTTTGCGCGGCGGAATCGGTAAGCTCTTTGCCCTGCTGGAGCGCGTCCTGGGTCACAGCCTTCGCCTTATCACCCAATTCCTGCAGCTTCGGCTCGGCGTCTTTGGCCGCTTCCTTCGTTTTGTCGATCAGCTCTTCCACCTTCGGCTTCGCCTGCTCGATCCCGCGACCGGCCGCGTCCTTCGCCTCTTTCGCCGTTGTCTCGACCTTCCGTCTCGCCTCCTCGGCCTTTTGTTTGAGGTCGTCAGAAGTCTGTTGGTCGCAGCCAGCCAATGCGAGCAAAGCAGCCGCCGCCGCGACTGTTCGAGTGATCCGTTTCAGGATGGTGCTTGCCCGTTCTAGATTCATTTGTTCGAAAACCTACCCAACCTTCGCACGCTGACGAACACGAGACGCAAGTCAACGGAACGCAGCCGCCCCGCTCGTCCACGCCGCCTCGTCGGTTCGCAGCTGGTGGAAATCCGCCGACTCGGCGGGGCACTAGCGTCGAGGTAAAGGACTCCACGGCTGCGCTGCGGGACCACAGCGCACCAGTGAATTCCGCGGGGAACTGAGCCGTCGCCGCGTGACACGGCAGGCATCGTAAGCGCTTACGATGCATCGGGCTCGGCGGCACCGTGGTAGCGTCCGCGATCGAGCCCGCGAGAAAGCGGTGCGAGATGGACCTGGCCCGCACGGGTGAACGCCGGGAGCGTGAATCAGTCCTCAGCGGAAACCACGCGTCCGGAACCACTCAACCCGTGCGTGTCGTTAGCGCACCGCGGAACCTACGCGCTGCAAGAGCGCCGTGCCGTGCCGCAGCAGGCCCATGCGCGGCGCGAAGGTCTCGCCGGTGCTCCCCCGCGTCTTTGGCCTCCCCGGCTTTCGCTCCGGAGAGATTCTCGTGTCCGTCGGGAGGAACAACTCCAGCCAGTGCGCTGAGATCCCGCGCGCCCGAGATCCAGCTTGAAATTCGTTAACGCGCGATTCTGTATAAGGCGTGGCACGTCATTCGGGCTTATCGGCGACGCCCATTAGCTGCCGCCTGCTTGCTGTCACCTTGGCGGCGATCTTCCCGCTCGCTGCGGCAGCGCAGTCTGGCGGACTGCACTTGGAAGCAAAAGAAATTGGCAGCAGCGGCCGCAAACAAATCCTCCTCACTTTCAGAGACCCCTCGGGGAAGGCAGGTCCGGTCGATGCGCAGGTTTATTTCGTCGCCAGGGCTTCCGACGAGGGGACTCGTTTCATCTACGCACATTCCGAGCTGTCGGTGAACTTCCGCGGCGCCACCCACGCAGAGGCCAAAGTCGACATCCCGGAGGTGAAACCGAAGCCGGAGAAACGCCCTCCCGTGGGCTTCGCTTACACCTTCAGTGGATTCGGGAACCGCGAGGGCTGGCTCCTTCTCGCGAAAGTGAATGGTCGGGCTTTGCCGCCTCGGGCTTCCAGCGGCGAGCTGCTCGAGATCGCCCGCACACGAGAATTCCTCGCTCCGCTGATTGCCACCTACGAGAAGCCAGCCGCGCCACCGTCTCGTCCGTGATGATCCCGATCTTTTGCAGCTTCTTTGAACTCGAAACCGCGGGGCCGGCGCTTCGCGAGTGACGGAGCTGCAGGGACAGCTGCTATCCGTGAGTAACGTATAGCAGCAGCGTTGCGTTCGGAGTTCCATCTTGCCGGGCGTTCAGCTGACGAATGCCGGCCAGCGCGAGCGGCAAGCGAATGTTGTCGCGTCTGCTCTCCTCAGCCGACTCCCGACGTCGAAAACCATTCAGACACGCTGCATCCTAAGCGGCGTACGCCGTCAGGGCGGCAGGCGGAAACGGATGTCGAGGCTGGGCTCGGCTACGGCTGCAAAAGCACCGTGCCCTGCGGCAGCAGGCCCATGCGGCGGGCGAAGGTATCGGCGATGCTGAGGGCGCGGCCTTTGGCCTCCTCGGCTTTCGGGCCGGAGAAATTCTCGTCCACCGTGGCGAGGAACAACTCCAGCCAGCGATCGAAGTGTGCCTTCTCCACCGGGAGCACGGCATGCTTGGCCGCGGAGGCGGTCGCTTTAGGACCGGTCGTTTGT
>CADCTA010000015.1 GCA_902805675.1 uncultured Chthoniobacterales bacterium
GCCGATCGGTAGCGCAGCGGGATTCTTCGACTCCGCTTCGCTGCGCTCAGAATGACAGCGTCGCTGTACACAGAAACGGCGCTCACCCGAGCGGCATCGTAGGCGTTAAGATCGTTGAGCGGTGTCGCGCTACGAAGGATTGAAGCGGAACTTCGTTCGCCCGCGCTTGGGGTTCCAGTTGCCCTTGCGGCGGGTCTACGTGTCGAGCGACTCGTGCAACGATCCGTGATTTCGGATCGTCTGCGAGTGCGAGTATGCGGGACCGTCGCCCGCCGGTCATGCCGAGCGAAGTGGAGGAATCCCGTTGCCCGGCCGATCGCTAGCGCAGCGGGATTCTTCGGCTCCGCTGCGCTGCGCTCAGAGTGACAGCGTCACTGTACACTGAAACGGCGCTCATCCGAGCGCCGTCACAGGAATGAAATCGTGGCGCGTCTGCCGCTACGAAGGACTGAACCGGAACTTCGTGCGACCACGCTTTGCGTTCGCTTTCGCCTTGCGGCGCGTCTTTTGCGAGGGCGTTTCGAACGCACGGAGACGGCGGACTTCCTCGAGGATGCCTTCGGCGTCGAGCTTGTTCTTCAAGCGCTTGAGCGCGCGATCAACAGGCTCACCTTTGCGGACGATTACTTCTGGCATTGTAGTTTCCTCGATTTCAAAAACTCGGCGGTCGGCCGATGAATCCGAGCCTACTCGGCACCGGCCACACCGTCAACCTTTGTGAATAACTTCACGGAAAACGCTGTTCACCAAGCACTTACGCGTTAGGCTGCGGTTGATGGGCTGCTGTCGTGCCTTTCTCTGTCACCTCACGGCGTAGCGCGGTAGTGCTGCCGCTGCGCATCTTCGTCCACCACAGGACGATCGGCGAGGCGATGAAAATCGACGAGTAGGTGCCGACGAGCACACCGACAAAGATAGCGAGCGCGAAATCGCGGAGCACTGTTCCGCCGAACAGGAACAGGCAGAGGATCGGGATGAGCGTCGCACCACCGGTCAGGATCGTGCGGCTCAGCGTCAGATTGATCGCTTCGTTCATGAGGTCGGTGATGCTGCCGCGCCGGCCACTCTTGAGGCTTTCCCGGATGCGATCGAAGACGACGATCGTGTCGTTGATCGAATAGCCGGCGATCGTGAGGATCGCGCCGACGAGCGTAAGCGAAAGCTCGCGACCCATCAGCGCGAAGATGCCGACGGTCATCAGCACGTCGTGGATGACAGCGACGATCGCGCCGATCGCGAAGGAGAGCTCGAAGCGCGCGGTCACGTAAATCAGAATGCCGAGCAACCCCAGCCCGAGTGCGATAAGGGAACTGCGCGCAAGCTCGCCACCGACGAGGGCGCCGACGCGCTCTGCCCCTTCCGGTTTTAACCCCGCTTCCGGCATGGCTTCGGCGATTCGTGCCGAGATCGCGTCGCTCGTATTCAGCGGGCTGCGAATGCTGATGTACTGCCGGCCGCCTTGCTCGGACTGCTGGATGGTCGCATCGCCGAGGTTTAACGGCTTGAGCGCATCGCGAACGTCGTTAACCGCCACGTTCCGGTCCGTGCTCAGGGTCAACAGGTCGCCGCCGCGGAAATCGACGCCGAAGTTTGCCTCGCCGCGCATCGCAAAGACGACGCCGGCGATGAGCAGCACGGCGACGGAAATCATTGTCGCGATGAAGCCGCGCCGCATGAAGTCGAAGTTCATCGGCTTGATCAGGCTGGCCATCGTCATCCTCGTCACCCGGCCGGTGTCGACCAGCCAGCCGGTCACGGTGCGGCCTACGATCAGCACCGCGAACATCGAGGCGACGATGCCGAGCGTGAGCGAAATGGCGAAACCCTTCACCGGACCAGTCGCCTGCCAGAAGAGGATGAGCGCGGTGATCAATGTGGTGACGTTCGCATCGAGAATCGAGCTGAACGCCTTGTCGTAGCCCGCTTCCAACGCAGAACGCAGCGACTTGCCGAGGGCAAGCTCTTCGCGAAGGCGCTCGTAGATGAGCACGTTTGCATCCACGGCCATGCCGATGGTGAGAATGATACCGGCGATACCGGGTAGCGTGACGACGAAGTTGAACATCGCCAGCGCGCCGATCAGCAGCAGGAGATTCGTGAGCAGGACGATGTTTGCGATCAGGCCGAGCAGCCGGTAATAGGCGAGCACTGCGACCATCGTGATCAACAGACCGACGAGACCCGCGAGCACGCTGCTGCGGACGGAATCGGCGCCGAGAGTGGGCGAGACGCTGCGCTCTTCCTCGATGCTGACAGGCGTCTGCAGCGGATTCTCGAGCGCGCTTGAGAGGTTGCGCGCCTCCGTTTCACCCATGCGCCCGCCGCTGATCATCGCGCGGCCGCCGAAGTAGCGCGCGTTGATTGACGGCGCGGATTGCACATCGCCGTCGAGCAGAATTGCGAACCGCTCCTGGAAGTGAGCGCTGGCGAGGTCGTCGAACTGCTTGGCGCCTTCCGCGTCGAATTCGAGATTCACCTGCCATTCGTTCTGGAATGAGGCGAACGCGCCGGTGATCCGATCGCCGGTAAGGTCGGGCCGTTTCCGCACGAGCAGCTTCTCCTCGCGGGTTTCGTTGGGCTTGCGGCCCGCGATCTTGTAGGTGACGAGGCGGTAATCCGGCGGAACGATCCCTTCGCCTGCCTCGATCTTGCCGATCAGCTCGTCATTCTGCGGATGCACGAGAGCGAACTCGAGCTTTGCCACACGCGAGAGCTGCGTGCGCGCCTGCTGAATTTTGTCCGCCCCGAGTCCTGGGATCTGCACGAGGATGCGGTCGGTGCCAACCGGGCTGATGACCGGTTCGCCGACGCCGAATTCGTCGACGCGCTTGCGGATTACTTCGACCGCCTGGTCGAGTACCGAGCGATCGCTTTCTTCATTCACCCCGACAAGGCGCACGAGGAACGATGTGCCGCCCTGGATGTCGAGGCCGAGCGCGACTTTCCCAGCCTGGGTAACCTTACCAGTCTCGTCCTTGATATCCCACGGCGGGTAGATCGTCGCGAGGCTGAACACGACGAGCAGGATGGTGAGCACGGTGGCGACGAGCCGCTTCCGCGTCCCGACCTCCGTCGCGAAGTACCAGAAGAAGAGGATCAGCAGAACCAATCCGAAGGTGAACGTCAGTGCGGGTGTCATTTCGCGGCCTCTGGATTGATCACGGTCGTTACCGCTGACTTCTCGATCTCGATCTTCACGTTCTCAGCAATCTTCAGGATCACGGTGCGCTCTTTCACATTCGAGATCAGCCCGTGAATCCCGGCCGCGGTCACCACGCGGTCGCCGGTCTTGAGCGCGGAGACCAGCTTCTGCTGCTCCTTCTGCCGCTTCATCTGCGGGCGGAAGAGCAGGAAATACATGATGACGAAGATGAGGATGATCGGCACGAACGACGCGAGCGGGTTGGGACCCGCGGGCGTGGGGCTGGCTGCCTGAGCAAGAAGGGATATAAACATCGGGTGGGCCGACAACTCGCAGCTCATGGATAGGGGAGCGGAGCTGAGAAGCGGGCTTCTATTGAGCACAGGCGCGCAGGAAATGCAACCGCGACGCCTGCAGCCACGCAGCTGCCTGTGATTACGCCGGGATTGTGTCGCCGCGTAGTTTGTAGCCGCCGACGAAGCTCTGCCGGAACTCGCCGAATCCGCCCCCGTCGATCGCATCGCGCGTTCGCTGCATCAGCGTGAGGTAGAAATGGAGATTGTGCAGCGTAATGAGGCGCAGCCCGAGGATCTCTTCGGCTTTGATCAGGTGGCGGATGTAGCCGCGAGCGAATTCCGAGCACGCGGCGCAGGTGCAGCCTTCCTCGATCGGCCGGGTGTCGAGTGTAAACTCGGCGTTCTTCAGGTTGATCGTCCCGGCTGCAGTGAAGGCCGTGCCGTTACGTGCGATCCGCGTGGGCAAGACGCAATCGAACATGTCCACGCCGCGCGCGATCAGCTCGATCAGCTGCGGCGGTGTGCCGAGGCCCATCGCGTATCGCGGTTTGTCGGCTGGCAGGTACGGCTCGCTGTTTTCGACGGCGAGCATCATCTCGGGCTCCGGTTCGCCGACGCTGACGCCTCCAATCGCGTAGCCGTCGAAGCCGATCTGCACCGTCGCTTCGGCGCTTTGGCGCCGCAGGTCCGCGAACGTCGCGCCTTGCACGATCCCGAAGACGAGCTGGCCGTTTGCGTGCGGCGCGTCCTTACTGCGCCGCGCCCAGCGGATCGTCATCTCCAAACTGCGCGCCGCATATTCGTGCTCGCACGGCCAGGGCGGGCATTCGTCGAGCACCATGGCAATGTCGCTCCCGAGCGTCGCCTGAATCTCCATCGCTATCTCCGGTGAGATGAACGTCGGAGTTCCATCGAGATGATTCTGAAACCGCACGCCTTCGTCCGTGATCTTCCGCAACTTGGCCAGGGAGAAGATCTGATAACCGCCTGAGTCAGTGAGGATCGGCAGATCCCAGTTCATGAACCGATGCAACCCGCCGAAGTGCCGAATCACGTCGAGCCCCGGTCTAACGAACAGGTGGTAAGTGTTTCCGAGAACGACCTGCGCCTTCAGCTCGCGCAGCTCGCGAGGGCTCACTGACTTGACGCTGCCTTGTGTGCCGACCGGCATGAACGCCGGCGTTTCGATCACCCCGTGCGCAGTCGTTAGTCGACCGCGCCGCGCCTTCGACTCCCGGTGAGTTCGGAGCAGCTCAAACATCGGCTATGTTCCAGCCCGACGATTGATTCGCAAACAATTTACCGCACGCGCAGTCGGCGCCTAATCAGGCTCCGGTGAGTAGTTTCCGTGGCGTGATCCGCGTTTGTGTCGCAAATCTCGCGCCCATTCGCATCAGAGCGCAAAAACGTGCGGAAATATTGTTGCGGGCGCTACTTTCATTCCTATAGTGCCCGCTCCCCGCAGCAGGTGCGTGAGGCAAGTGGACGCGCACCGTGCGTCTTTTTTGTCGCCCGATTCCAGTGGAACGGGCGGCTTTTATTGTAACGAAGATGCCAACGATCAATCAGCTCATTCGCAAAGGACGAAAGAAGATTTCGGTGAAATCAAAATCACCGGCTCTGAAGAATTGTCCGCAGCGCCGCGGTGTGTGCACACAGGTCATGACGCGCACGCCGAAGAAGCCGAACTCCGCTCTCCGCAAGGTGGCGAAGGTGCGGTTGACGAACGGGCAGGAAATCATAGCCTACATCCCCGGCGAAGGGCACAATCTGCAGGAGCACTCGATCGTGCTCGTGCGTGGGGGTCGCGTGAAGGATTTGCCCGGTGTGCGTTATCACATCGTGCGCGGAACGCTCGACAGCCTCGGGGTTGACGGGCGCCGCCGGAGCCGTTCGAAATACGGCGCGAAACGTCCGAAGCCAGGCCAGGAAGCGGCGGCTGCGGGCAAGAAGAAGAAGTAAATTTTAGCTCTCTAGAAGTACGGAAACGGAAATCACATGTCTCGTCGGCGGAAAGTTTACAAAAAGGAGGAGAAGCTCGACTCGCGCTACGGCAGCGTCGCGGTCGCTCGGCTGATCTCTACTGTGATGAAGCGGGGGAAGAAGTCCCTCGCTGAGCGGATCGTCTACACGGCGATCGATAAATCCCGCGAAGGTTCCGACGCGGTGGATCCGCTCGAAGTTGTAAACAAAGCGCTCGAGAATGTCCGTCCGCGCCTCGAAGTGAAGTCACGCCGCGTCGGTGGCGCGACGTATCAGGTGCCGATGGAAGTAACGCCGGCACGTCAGGTCTCCCTCGCGATGCGCTGGATCGTGACCTACGCCGATAACCGCCGCGGTATGCCGATGGCGGATGCGCTCGCGGCTGAGCTGAAGGACGCCGCGGCTGGTCAGGGCAACGCGATCAAGAAGCGCGACGACACTCACAAGATGGCGCAAGCGAACCGCGCCTTTGCACATTTCCGCTGGTAACGATTTTTTTTGGTCATGGCTACTGCGACTCTAGATAAACCCGCCTCGACGAATCCGAATTCGCCGAACCGCAACTTCCCGCTCGAGAGAACGAGGAACATCGGTATTGCTGCGCACATCGATGCCGGCAAGACGACGCTGACCGAGCGCATCCTTTTCTACACCGGCATGATCCACAAGATCGGTGAGGTGCATGAAGGCACCACGGTGACTGACTGGATGGAGCAGGAGCGCGAGCGTGGCATCACGATCACGTCGGCTGCGACGACCTGCGCCTGGATGCAGAAGCCGGAGCCGGGCGTCTACAAGATGTACGACGGCATCAAGATGCGCGTGAACATCATCGACACGCCCGGTCACGTGGATTTCACGGCGGAGGTAGAGCGTTCGCTCCGCGTGCTCGACGGCGCGATCGCAGTGTTCGACGCGGTCGCCGGTGTGCAACCGCAGTCCGAGACGGTCTGGCGGCAGGCAAACAAGTACCTCGTTCCTCGCATCGCGTTCATCAACAAGATGGACCGCGTCGGCGCCGACTTCGACGCCGCGATCGACTCAATGCACAAGAAGCTGGCCGCGAATGCGTGGCCGGTGCTGATTCCGCTCGGCAAAGAGGACTACCTCAAGGGCCAGCTCGACGTCGTGAACCGCAAGGCGGTCTTCTATCTAGATAACGACGCGATGGGTTCGACGTACGAGGTGCGCGAAGTCCCTGAAGAGAACAAGGAGCAGGTCGAGCAGGCCTACGCCACGCTCGTCGAGCAGATTTCGAACATCGACGACGAGATCGCTGAGGCGGTTCTCGAAGAGAAGGAAGTCACGCCGCAGATGCTGAAGGCTGGCATCCGCCGCCAGACGATCGCGAACAAGTTCGTGCCGGTTGTCGGTGGCTCCGCGTTCAAGAACAAGGGCGTCCAGTATCTCGTCGACGCGGTGATCGACTATCTCCCGGGCCCGCTCGACATTCCACCAGCGGTTGGCCTCGATCCGGATAACACCGAGACCAAGATCCAGGCGCCGACTGACGACAACGGCCGTTTCTGCTCGTTGGCATTCAAGCTTTGGAGCGATCCGTTCGTCGGAAAGCTCGTTTTCTTCCGCGTTTACTCCGGTTCGCTGTCGAAGGGCGACACCGTCTACAACCCGCGGACCAACAAGCGCGAGCGCATCTCGCGTTTGATCCAGATTCAGGCCGACAAGCGCGAAGACATCGACACCTGCTACTCAGGCGACATCGCGGCGATCGTCGGCATCAAGAACATCACGACGGGCGACACGCTTTGCGACGAGGATCATCCGATCCTGCTCGAGCCGCCTTCGTTCCCTGATCCGGTTATCTCGATGGCGATCGAGCCGAAGACGAAGCAGGACCAGGAGAAGATGGCGACTGCGCTCCAGCGCCTCTCCGAAGAAGATCCGACTTTCAAAGTCTTCACGCACGAAGACACCGGCCAGACGATCATCGCGGGAATGGGTGAGCTCCACCTCGAGATCATCCGCGATCGTATGCTCCGCGAGTTCAAGGTCGACGCGAACTCGGGCAAGCCGCAGATCGCTTATCGCGAGACGATCACCGCGCCGGCCGACGGCGAAGGCAAGCTGATCAAGCAGTCTGGTGGTCGCGGTCAGTACGGCCACGTCATCATCAAGGTTCAGCCTAACGAGCGCGGCAAAGGCATCACGGTCGAGAACCGTGTCGTCGGCGGAAACATTCCGAAGGAATACATCCCGGCCTGCAAGAAGGGCATCGAAGAAGCGATGCTCAACGGCGTCATCGGCGGCTATCAGGTGATCGATGCGAACGTCGACATCGTTGACGGCTCGTACCACGACGTCGACTCGAACGAAATGGCGTTCAAGCTCGCCGCGATTTTCGCAGTGAAAGACG
>CADCTA010000016.1 GCA_902805675.1 uncultured Chthoniobacterales bacterium
GTCCGCGATGAGGATCGGCTGAATTTCAATTTTGCGAATCTCTACGCCAAGGCGCGCGTCGTCTACGTCAGCTCCGGCCCGCTGCCTTCAGCGCGGCGCATGATCGATGACGACCACGAGACCGGCTACCGCTTCTCGCCCACGGACGCGCAGCCGACCGTGATCGTGGAGCTCGCCGAGAGCGAGCGGCTGAATCGCGTCAGCGCCCTCTACGAGATGGCGAGCGGGCGGATGGATGTTTACGTACTGAAGGAATTAGGGGAAAACCCAGGGGACCTGGGCGGCGCGAAACCGATCGCTTCCGTGACCGATCGCTCCGGCGACGGCAAGGCGGCGGTCGATTTCGATCCGCAGGGCGCCCGCTTTGTGGCGCTCCGCTGGACGCCGGAAGGTGATCGCCGCGGCAAGGACAATTTCGAAGTCGCTGAGATCAACGCGTTTGGCGATGTGCCGCTCGCGATGCTCCAGCTCTTCGAGGCGCCGGACGTTTTTGCGAGCGCCTCCACCGGCGCTCAGGGGCCTGCCACCGGCGCGCCGCTCGCGGTTCCTCCCGCGATCCCGTCCGTCAGCCCGTAGCCGCAGCGGGCACGACGATCTGGCGGACCGTTCGCGCCATGGCGTCGTTCGCCTCGCCGGAGTTTCGCAGCCCGATCACTGCCACTTCCAGCAGCCGCTGCCCGAGATTGCGCTGACCACTGGCCACCGCACGCAGGCGGCCGCGGAGGTTCCACTCGCCGGCGGTCGCCGCGTTACCTCCAGGAGCGACTTTGTCCTCCTGGATGCAGACGTAGACGAAGAGCCGATGCCCTCCCTGCTCGAACTCGTAAACGCGAAAGCGTAGCGGCGTCGCTCCCGTCTCGAGCACGATCGGCGGCAACTCGCCGCGAAAGCTCCGCCCCGCGGCGGGCAGGCAGATCTCCGGCGAGTGGCTCCTGACGAGCTGCAGCGCCGTCTGCTGCGGCTCCCATCGGGCGAAGAACGTCCACCACGTCACTCCGCGCGGGTCTTCCCAGGCGGCACTGCTTGCATGGTTGTAACGCAGGATCGCCTGCGTCTCGTCCGCGATCGGCATTTCGCGCACGGGCGTCTGCTCGCTCGGCCACCGCGTCTGCCACTCCGGGAGCGCGATCAAACGCCGTTCGTGCGAGCGATACCACAGCTCGGTTCCCGCGAAGATGAGGGCCAGCCACGCGACTGCGAACGCGGTGTGGCCCATCGATGGCTCCGTTCGACCCGTCTCGCCGGGGCCGACGGCGATTTCGTCCGCCGCAGGGTCGCTACCTCTGGCAAGCAGCCACGCGATGGCGACCAGCCCTGCCATGCCGAGCACGAGCACGGCGGTCCCGATTCCGTCGTGCCAATCCTTCAATGCGTCCAAGCCGCGAGTGGCGGCGACAAGGACGAGCGTGGTGGCACGGCCAACGTTGCAGGCGAAGACCCAACCGGCGCCGAGCAACAGCAGCGCGAGGCGGCGTTGCCTGGTCAGGCGGAGCAGCTCGCCGAGGAACAGCGCGACCATGATTGCTGCCTGCAGTGTCTTCACACCGCTACAGGCTTCATCGACGCCGACGAACCCGTTCGGCAGTTGGATCACGTTACCGAGCTGGTAGGCGCCGATGCCTGCCCAACTCGCGATCTCGACGGCTGCATAAGCGACGGCGCGCGTGAGACCTTGCACCACCACATTCTCGAACTGAACCAGCCAGGGCACGGAAACGAGAGGAAAGCAGACCGGGAATGCAAAGTGCCGGACCCACTCTCCCCCACCCGCTCGAGCGAGCGCGACGATCCAGTAGCCGACGACGAGGAGGGCAAACACCCAGCTGAGCAAACGCCAGTCAGGGTTGGCTTCTTCAACGAGCCGCACCGGCAGCAGCAAGGCGAGAACCGCCCAGCTCGCCGCAGCCAACGCCGGACTGGTTTGAGGACGCGCAGCAGGTCGCGTGGGCCAGCGCAGGTAAAACAGAAAGGCGGCCAGAAACGGCACCGCCCAGCCGTAGTTGTACTGCTCGTTCAGCGACCACTCGAAGTGCAGATGGTGGAACAACCAGAGCGCGAGCGCGCCCGGGATCACCCAGCCGACCAGGCGGGGAGCGTCGCGAACCATGTCGCGACCCTTACCCGCACCAAGTCGAAACACCAACCGAATCCCGCTGGCGACGAGCGATAGCGCACTGACTGCGTGCGCCCCGACGCTGATGCGACGGACCTACTGCGTGATCTTCTTGCGGCGAGCGGCGCGACGATGGAACACAACGCCGACGCCTGCGCAAAGCAGCGACGCGATCACGGCCGGATTCATTTCCGGCACCGGAGTCAGGGACGCCGGCGTTACCTCGTAGAATCCGCCATCGAGGAGGAACGCAATCGCGCCGGGCGCGTAGCCGCTGAAGAGGAAATTCGCGAGGCTCGCCGTAGGATCAGCGGCGAAGATGAGCCGGTCGGTGCTGTCGTCGCCGATCTGGCCCCCTGTGCCCGTCCAGTTATCGATCGTCAGCGAGTAGCTTCCGGGATTGAAGATCGCAAAAGCGAGCGTGCCCACGGCGCCTGTGCCGAAGTCGATCGTCGAGCCGTCGGCTGTAAGGCTGAGCGAGCCCGCTCCGACCACCGTGCTCGTTCCTTCGCTGAAGTCGCCCTTCGACAAGGTGCCGCCTGCGAGCGTGACCGGCGCGACATCGTTGATCTGATTGCTCGCGCCGAGGGCGAGATTGCCGTCGGCGTTCACCGTGACAGCCGCGGTGTTGGCGAGCGCGCCGCCCGCTGCTCCGGCTGCGACAAGCGTTCCGTCGTTTACGGTGGTGGTGCCTGTGTAGGTGTTCGCACCCGTCAGCGTGACGGTGCCGTCGGTGTTCTTGGTTAGCGCGGCGGTTCCGCCGAGGATCGCGCTCGCCGATCCGCTCCGCACCTCGTAGGACGAACCGATCACCGTGCCGGCGCCGTTGCCATTGATCGCGCCACTCGCGAGCACCACCGTGCCGACCGTTTCCGTGAAGTTCTGCACGTGGAACGTGCCGCCCGTGACGGTGAGCGATCCGCTGTCCAGCAGCCGCTCGCTGGCCCCGATCTGCAACGTGCCCTGCGTGACGAAAGTTCCGCCGGTGTAGCTGTTGTCGTTCGAGAGCGTAAGCGTTCCGGCGCCGCTTTTCGTCATCGCGTTGGTGCCGTTCGCGATGATCGGTGTCGTGATGGTGAGGAAGTCGTTCGCCTCAGCCGTGCGGATCGACAGCTCGGTATTCAAGTCCGCGCGCAGGTAATCGCCGCCATTGATGATCGCCCCGCCCGCCACGTTTCCGGTCTTGAGAATACCGTTGACGGTGACCTTCTGGCTGCTGCCGAGCGTGTACTCGATGTTGCTCGCGATGTGGAGAGTTTCGAAACGTTGCGTCGCCTGGGAGTCGATCTTGCCGTTCGTCTTTACGTGAGTGCCGGTGAGGCTGACGCCGCCGTTCGAAACCGCCGTGCCGGGATCGACGCCGTAGTTAATGGAGCGCACGTAGCCAGTCGGATCGACGTAGGCGTAGTCGGTTCCGTTGAAGTACGTCGACTGGTCCACGAAGCCCGCCGGCTGACCATTCAGCACGATCCTGTTCGTCGTGCCGTTCGCGCCGCCGGAGACGACGAAGTTACCCGTCGCACCGACGCCGCGGGGCCCGAGCGCTGAGAAGGTCAGGCTGGTGTTTCCGGTGCCGCCGTAGGTGGATTGCACGGTGCCGTCGCCGCCGTTGAAGCTGAGCACGCCCATGTTTTGCGTCTGGCCCGCGCCTGCATTGAAGTCGAATCTTCCGTCACCGCCGAAGGTCAGCGCAGTGCCAGTCGCTCCGTTGAGGCTGCCCGTGAGTCGCACTGTGCCGCCGTTCACGAATGTCCCGCCGGTGTATGTGTTCGTGCCGGCGAGTGTCAGAACGCCAGCGCCGTCCTTCACCACGTCCGCGTTGCCCGTGATCGCGCCGCTGACGAAGATGCTGCCCGCTCCGCCGACGTAGAGATCGGCGCCATTACCGCCGTTTCCGATCGTGCCGCTCAAAGTTAATTGCCCCGCCTGCGACTCGATCCGCGCATTGGAGCCGAGGGTGATATTCCCCCCCCATGAATTGCTGTCTCTCATGTTTCGCAGCGCGCCGTCTCCGCTCGCGCCGCTGCCGTTTAGCGTGAGCGATTCTGCTCCGATCGCGATGCCGCCCTGCACCTGGATCTCGCCGCCGTTGTTCACGGTCGTGCCCGCGGTGGTTGCGCCGAGCCCCGACGAATGGCGCACGCTCAGCACGCCGCCGTTTACCGTCGTGGTGCCGCTGTAGGTGTTCGCGCCGCTCAGGATGAGCGTGCCGTCACTCGTCTTGCTCACGGACCCTGCCCCGCTCACCACGCCGGTCACGTGAGTCGATCCGGCCCCGGTGAATGTTGCAACCAAGCCGCCCGTAGCGAGCGTGCCGGAAAGCGTCAGCAGGTCTGCGTCCGACCCGATCGTGCTCGCCGCGAAGAGGGAGATCGGACCCGTGAAGGTGTTGTTCCCGCTCATGTTCCGCAGTGCGCCCGTGCCGCCGCTGCCGCTGCCCATCAAGAGGAGCACTTCCGGATCGAAAACCACCCCGCCCTGCAGTTGCAACGCTGCGCCAGTGGCCACAGACGTACCGCCAGTGGTCGCGGAACCCAGCGCGCTCGCGTTTTGGATGTTCACTGTACCCGCGCTGATCGTGGTCGTGCCGCCGAACGTGTTCGCACCGGCGAGGATCAATGTTCCCGTCCCGTTCTTGACCAGGCTGCCGGCGCCGGTGATCGGGCCCGTGATGTGCGTGCTGCCATATCCGTCGACCGTCACAGTGTTGTTGGAGATGTCGGCGGCTCGGATCGTAAGGAGGTTCAGGGAGTTGTTCCGCCACGTCTGGGAGGCGGTCGTGGCGAGCGGCGCGTTGATGGTGAGGGAATAGCCGCTCGAATTGTCCACCAGGATGCCCATCCCGCCGAAGCCATTGATGGTCCCGGCATCGAGCGACAAAGTGCCGGTGCCATTGAGCGTCACGTTCTGGCCCACGCCGTTGGTCATCCAGATACCGCTCGCCGGCGCACCGGCATTTAGCGTCGGTTGATTGGTGAACGAGCTGTTGAAGACTGCATTATCGCGACCGCCTGGCCCGCGTCCGCTGAGCCAGTTTCCGTTGTTGTTCCAGTCGGCGTTCATGGAACCGGTCCAAACCTGATCCGCAGCCTGGATTGACTGGGCGAGGCAAAGCCCAACCAGGAGAAACAACGAAAAACGCCGGAGAAACATCGCGATGCCTGTCCCAAGCGGCCTCCATGCCAGACTTGCGAGTTTTATGGTAATTATTGCGGGAAGTCGCGGCCACCTTGTGTCTCTCCACAGCCCTGCGCACGTATAATTACTAGGTTTGTTATACGTATATTACCCACCGGCACGGCGAGTGCTTAAACCCACCTGTCTCCATGTATTGCCGCTCTCCCAAACTACGTATGCTGCTTCCGCAGCTCATCCTCGCCCTGACGATGAGCAGCGCGATGGCTGTCGTCCTCGATTGGGATACCACCACGTACACGCCCGGAAGTCTGAACGAAGGCTTTGACCTCGATAACACTCGTGCCGGCAACGAAGTGACCTTCGTCATCACCGGCAACACCAACAAACTCCGCCCCGACGCAGGCACCGGCATCGCGACGCCGTCCGCCAGCTCGTCGCTGCAAGGTGGACTTGGCCAGAACTCCCTCAATATCACCGCGAACGTCGGCACCCAGACCGAGATCACGGTCACCGTGACGTTCAGCGCGCTCTACGTACAGGGCGTCGAAAATGTCTCGTTCGTGCTGTTCGACATCGACAAGACGACCGACAGCGAATTCATCAAAGACATCAGTGCCACGACGGTCGATGGCACCGTCATCCCTGCCACGATTACAAACCTCGGATCCTCCGTGACCCTCAGCCCCGGCGGCGGCCTGGGTCAGGTGCTCACTGGCCAGAGCCCGGCTGCGAACGCCGATGGCGCCGGCAACGCGACGATCAGCTTCGGCGCGAACGTCATCCGCAGCTTCACCTTCACCTTCGACAACAGCTCCGGCCCGCCACGGCTGCAGGAGATCGGCATGCACGATCTCAATTTCACTCCCGTCCCCGAAATCAACCCTGCCCTCGCCGGCGCGCTCTCCTGCGTGGCGGCCACCGGGCTCATGTTCTTCCACCGTGCACGAGTTAAATCGCGACGACAGTAGCGGCAGCGTTAAGGAGATCGAGCGGCGCGAATTCCTCCGGCGCTGGGGCATCCGTCTCGGCGTGCTGGCGATCGTCACCGGGCTTGGTTTTGCCAGCTACCGCGGCTACGGAGAGCTGCGGAAGCGCAATCTTTCTCAACAAGTACAGCAGTTCGCCGATGCGGCGGATTACCGCAGCGCGGTTCTCGTCGCGCGGCGCTTGCTGGAGCTCGACCCTGACAACGTGCCGGCGAGTCGCGCGATGGGCGACATGGCCGATGCCAGCGGCAGCGTGGAGGCTCTCGGCTGGCGGCAGCGCGTCGCGCAGCTGCAACCCGGCGTGCCCGCCAATCAGATCGCGCTGGCCAAGACAGCGATGCGCATCGGACAGCTGGATCTCGTGGAACGCGTGCTGGAATTAGTGCCGGACAGCGCGCGAAACACCGTCGCGTATCACCAGGTCGCCGGTGCACGCGCTCTCGCGCGCAAGCAGATAGCCGCCGCGGAGAACCATTTCGCCGCCGCGCTCGAACTCGAGCCAGCAAATGCACAGCTCGCGCTGAACCTGGCGTCGCTCCGCCTCGCATCTTCTCAAGGCGCTGCAGCCGGCAGTGCGCGCGCAACGCTCAAAGAGCTGGCCTCTCAGCCGGCCGTTCGTCTCGCCGCCCTCCGTGCCCTCGGTGCCGACGCTGTGGCGCGGAACGATCGCGCCGCTGCACGTACTTGGGCTACGCAGTTGAAATCGGAGACCGGGGCGACCTACGCGGACACGCTTCTCTATTTCCGCGCCGTGCAGAGCACCGACGCAGCGGCGCCTGCGCTCGAGGAGTTGAAAGCCAAAGCCGCCGAATCGCCTGCCACCGCCGCTCAGCTGATCACGTGGCTGAACCGCGAAGGCATGGCCGTCGTCGCGGCGCACTGGGCTGCGCGTTTACCGCAGCAGATCCGCGAGACGCAGCCCGTGCCACTCGCGCTCGCAGAATCGCTCAGCTTTATGCAGGATTGGCCCGCGCTGCGTGCCTCCGTCGAGGAGAAGAACTGGGGTGAATATGAAGCTCTCCGCCTCGCCGTTGAGAGCCACGCGTTGCATCGGCTTGCCACGTCGCAGCCCGACTCCATGCAGCGCCAGACCGTGTGGCGGGCGGCGTTGAAAGCAGCCGATGCGAAACCCGACCAGCTCGTCGCCATCGCCCAGCTCGCAGAAGGCTGGGGCTACACCGCCGATGCGGAAGATGCGTGGTGGAAAGTTGCGAGCGGCAACGCGAACGCGCGCGCTGGTCTTTCCGCGTTGCAGCGCATCTATAAGACAAAGCCGGATACGCGTGGATTGCTCCGCGTGGCCAAACGTGCGCTCGAGCTGAACCCCGGTGATCTGGTGGCGGCGAATAACTGCGCGAGCCTTGGCTTGCTCCTGAACGGCGACAGCACAGC
>CADCTA010000017.1 GCA_902805675.1 uncultured Chthoniobacterales bacterium
GCGAGAAGAATTTGCCGATGATCGTTCCCGGCTGGGAAGATTCGACGCTGGGCAACATGTATTCCGGCCACGTGATTAGCGGCAATGTGGGGAACGTTCACACCGTCCGCACCGGCATCGAATACATGACGTGGCTGGCCGATTACTACACGAAGAACGCGAAGACGCTGCGCAACAAGGAGGGCTCGATCGGCTTCTTCCAGATCGGCGGCGGGATTGCGGGCGATTTCCCGATCTGCGTCGTACCGATGCTCCACCAGGATCTCCAGCGCACCGGGGTGCCGCTCTGGGGTTATTTCTGCCAGATCAGCGATTCCACCACGAGCTACGGCAGCTACTCCGGCGCGACGCCGAACGAGAAGATCACCTGGGGCAAGCTGCAGGGTTCGACGCCGAAGTTCGTGGTCGAAAGCGACGCGACGATCTGCGCGCCTTTAATCTTCGCCTGGGTGCTCGGGCAGTAAGAAATAGCAGCAGGGCGCGGACTTCGTGCAGCTCTGAAGGACGATCACGCCACCTGCCCAGGTGCGGTAGGGCGAGACTCCGTCGAGCCTGGCGGTAAGCGTCCGCCAACGCCCAGGCTCGACGGAGTCTCGCCCTACCCGCTGCCGCTAACCCTCCCAGACGAAGTTCACCGGCTTCTCGACGTCCGGGTGCAAGCTGTGATGCACCGGACAGCCGAGCGCAGCGGCTTCGAGTAGCTGGCGCTGCGGGTGATCGGCAGGCAACGGGATACGCATCTCGGATGCGAGCCGCACGATGCGACGCGGAGTGTCTTTCGACATCTCCTTGGTGATGTTGACCGTCGTGCCTTTCAGCTCCACGCCGTGACGCTGCGCCGCGATCGCCATCACGGTTGCCATGCAGGTGCCGAGCGCGGTTGCGACGAGATCGGTCGGCGAGAACGACTCGCCTTTGCCGTTGTTGTCGACGGGCGCGTCGGTCGCGAGCTCGCCTTGCGAAGGTCCATGGACCGCGGCGCAATTCAGGTCGCCGGTGTAGCGGATGGAGATGTTGACCATACGCGCAGTATGGCCCGCCACACATCGCGTGTCATCCTGAGCCGCGTAGACGGCGAAGGACCTCACGCACTTGCGATCGCTCTTGCGGATCGAAGACGATCTGCGAAGCGACCGGCCGAGCAGCGTCTCCTCGTGTGCAACACACTCGTGCTTGCGTGAGGTCCTTCGCCGTCTACGCGGCTCAGGATGACCGCGCGTTTTGAGCGCGCCGGGAAAACGCGCGCGCCGCTCGTTTGCGTTGTACACAAAACAGGCGGATCACGCATCCCGCGCGATCCGCCTGAAAGTTTACAACGCCGTCGTACTACGGGTTCTTCGCAGCGTCCCGCAGCGACCGCACGCGATCGTGCGCTGCTTTCACGTCGGTGTATTGGCGCGAGATGATGTCGGCCAGCGGACTGGGCAGGTTGCCCTCCATCGCCTTCTTGTATTCAGCTACCGCTGAATCTTCGCCGCGCTCGCACTCCGACAGGATCGCGTGGTCATCGCGGCTGCTGACGGCAGATTTGATGTTGATCCACGCGCGATGCAGCGCACCTGCCGTGCTGCTGGTGTTCTCCGGGTCAGACTCACCGAGGGTGATCGCGTAGTTCTGCAGTTCACCGGCAAACTTGGAGCGTTGCAGCGAATACTCGGAAAAGAGCGACTTCAGTTGGTGATCCTGCACGGCTCCAGAGGCTTCGCGGAAGCCTTCCTGGCCGTCCTTCAGGGTCTCAACCAACCGGTTAATAGTGGAAAGGGATTCTTTGGTCTGACTCATATGCAATCAATTCGGATGTCGCGCCGAAACGGGTGCGTATTGCGTGCTGATTACCGACCGCTGGTTGCCGCAGCGAGGCGGCAGCCGTAGATTGGTGGCATGAATAACGACCGCACAGGCAAGGATTTAACGAAGGAAGCACCGCGCAGCCCGAAGACGAAGCTCGGCGGGTTTGTCATCCTCGCGCGCACACTCGACAAGTGCCGGGCCATGCTCTGGGGCAACATCGGCGAGTATCACTTTGACTGCCCGCTCGACAACATGCTCTTCGGACCGGCCGGCGTGAAAGGCGATGACTTCAAGGCGCAGGTCGAACGCGGCGCAAGCGACGAGGAAATGGTCGCCTGGATGAAGGCGAACGGCTCGCTTAAGACGCAGGAGCAGATCGATGCGTGGAGCGAGGGGATGATGGCTGCGAATCCCTACGAGAACCCGGAGAAGCGCGATTGGTTCGTCGAGCAGGTGTCGGTTTACAAACTCGATCCGGCTACGACGACCCTCTTCGACTGGCTCGATGTGGACGATCGCGAGAGCTACAAGCAAGCGGCTTGAGCTGCCTCGCTTCACCGAACTAGACAGGATTAGGAGGATTTACGGGATTAACAGGATTCCCGACTGGCTGCGGCGACAGCCGGCACGAAACCAATCCCGTTAATCCATCCAACCCTGTAAATCCTGTCTAGTTCGTCTGGTTTGATGGCCGAAGCGACGGGGCCAATTCGCCCCTGAGTTTCGTTTCAGAAAGTGCCGGCAGCGCGGTCAGCCCGCCGCCGGCATTTTCATTCCATGGCCATCTCGCTCAAACCACAGCATCTCAACCGCTATCGCCAGATCGCCTGGCTCTTCGTTAAGTACGGCCGCTCCGATCTCGTAAAGAACAGCGGCCTCGAGGAGACGCTGGACGCGGAGCAGAAGGCGACGCCGAAGGAACAGGCCAAAGCCAGCGAGCTGGCCGACGATCTGGAGGCGCTCGGGCCGACTTTCGTGAAGCTCGGGCAGCTGCTCTCGACTCGCGTCGAGATGATGCCGCAGGCGTACATCGAGGCACTCACGCGGCTGCAGGACAAGGTGGAGCCGTTCAGCTTCGGCGAGGTCGAGAAGATCGTGACGAACGAGCTCGGCGTGCGGCTCTCGAAAGCGTTCTCGGAGTTCGATAACGAGCCGATGGCGGCGGCGTCGCTCGGGCAGGTGCACAAGGCGCGGCTGCGCAACGGCCGGCAAGTCGCGGTGAAGGTGCAGCGCCCGGAGATCCGCGAGCGCATGATCGAAGATCTCGACGCGCTCGAGGAGATCGCCGAGTTCCTCGATGGCCACACGGAAATGGGCAAGCGCTACGAGTTCAGCGAGATGCTGGACCAATTCCGCAAGAGCCTGCTGCGCGAGCTCGATTACCGCCAGGAGCTGAGCAATCTCACCACGCTGCGCGATCACCTGCAGGAATTCGACAGCATCGTCGTCCCGGAGCCGATCGCCGACTACAGCACGTCAAAAGTGCTGACGATGGAGTACGTGCACGGGCGAAAAGTCACCGACCTGAGCCCGCTTGGGCGCATGGAGTTCGACGGCGATGCGCTGGCGGAGCAAGTGTTCCGCGCCTATCTCGAGCAGATCCTCGTCAACGGCTTCTTCCACGCGGACCCGCATCCGGGGAATGTTTTCCTGACCGACGATTACCGCATCGCGCTGATCGACCTTGGAATGGTGGGGCGTATTATGCCCGGCCTGCAGGAGCAACTTCTGCAGCTGCTGCTCGCAATCGCCGAAGGGCGCGGCGACGACGCAGCCGACGTCGCGATTAAGGTTGGCGACAAGAAGGACGACTTCGACGAGGTGCAATTCCGCCGTCGCATCTCAGAAATCGTCGCGAAGCAACAAGGCGCGAACGTTGAGAACATGCAGGTCGGCCGCCTGGTGCTCGAGGTCACGCAGGTCTCGGGCGAGAACAACATCCGCGTGCCGTCCGAGCTGACGATGCTCGGCAAAACGCTGCTCAATCTCGATCAAGTAGGCCGCACGATCGCGCCGGACTTCGATCCGAACGCTTCGATCCGCCGCAATGCCGGCGAGATCATGCAGCAGCGACTCATGAAGAGCCTGTCGCCTGGCAATCTCTTCAGCGGTGTGCTCGAGCTGAAAGATCTGCTCCAGCGACTGCCGACGCGCATCAACAAGATCCTGGACGCGATCGCGGACAACAAACTGAAGGTCGAAGTCGATGCCATCGATGAGAAGACGCTGATCGTCGGCTTCCAGAAAGTGGCGAACCGGATCACGACCGGGTTGATCATCGCGGCATTGATCGTAGGCGCGGCGCTGATGATGCGCGTCGACACGACGTTCCGCATCTGGGGTTATCCCGGCCTTGCGATCATCCTCTTCCTCGGTGCAGCGGGCGCAGGCGTGGTGTTGCTGATCAACATCCTCTTCCACGACGAGCCCGAGAAGAAGGACTGACGCGCGCACGCGCGGGTAGGGACGCCGCGCTGCGGCGTCCGAGCGGCGTGGCGAGCCGTTAGCCATCCGCACGCCCTGCGTGGAAGCAACGCGCTCCGGACAGCGCAGCGCGCTGTCCCTACCACCCGACGTGAATGCCGCGAGAGGTCACACGTCTGCGGCGGCGTGTCGGTTCGTTTCTGAAATGTGAACGAACAGATACCTCTCCGCGCGGAATCACTGGCAGACAACCCCACAGCGGACGAGCGGCGGGACGACAACACGCGCGAAGTTCTGTCGGACGTCGCTTACAAGCGACTCGCGATCGTGAACGTCGTCTACTTCGGCAAAGCCAATGCCGGTGATGGAGCGTGGGTGCTGATCGATGCGGGAGTCGCAGGAACAGCCGGCGTGATCCGACGCGCGGCAGAGGAGCGCTTCGGCGAGAACTCGCGGCCAGCGGCGATCATCCTCACGCACGGACATTTCGATCACGTCGGCGCTCTCGAAACGCTGGCGGCAGAATGGGACGTGCCGATCTACGCGCACGAGCTCGAGTTGCCGTACGTGAATGGCAGCGCCTCGTATCCGCCGCCGGACCCGAGCGTTGGAGGCGGTATGATGGCGCGGCTTTCGTCCATGTATCCGCGCGGGCCGTACGACGTAAGCAAGTGGCTCCAGGTTCTGCCGGCGGATGGCTCGGTGCCGCATATGCCGGGCTGGCGCTGGATTCATGTGCCGGGTCACACGCCCGGTCAGATTGCACTCTGGCGCGAAGGCGACCGCGTCCTGATCGCCGCGGATGCGTTCATCACGACGCGCCAGGAGTCGGCGTATGCCGTCGCGACGGAGAAACCGGAAATGCACGGGCCGCCGATGTATTACACGCAGGATTGGGAGGGCTCGGGAGCGTCAGTGCAGAAGCTCGCGGCGCTTGAACCAGAGCTGGTCGTCACCGGCCACGGAGCCGCGATGCAGGGACCCGAGATGCGTCAGGCCCTGCACCACCTCGCGCAGAACTTCGAGCAAATCGCGGTGCCGGAAGACGGCAGATACGTGCGTGATCCCGCCAAAGCAGGAACGAGCGACGCGTACCGTCCGGCGTAGTCACACATCAATCGCGCGGTGGCACCTCGAAGGTGTCATTCCGAGCGAACTCGGGGGAATCACTTACTGTCTCTGGCGCGCAACGCGTGCGCTCAGAGGAAGGGAGCGGTGTGACTCGCGGCACCCATGCCGCTCAACCTTCAGGGCTGCGTCCACTCCACTGTGGCACCGCTGCCGCAGGCTCCATTCTCCGCTTCGCTCGAGATGAAAAAGCATTCATCGGTATCTGCGCGAACTAGTTTCGCGCTGCGCATTGCCGACGGCCGAAAGCGCCAGAATACTGGCGCACTCCAAGACGCTGTCGCGCCTACTTCGCTCCGTCAGGCGCTTGCGTTTTGGAGTGCGGCGGTATTCCGCCGCTTTGCCTCCGCGCCTGAGCCTATCATGAGATCGGCGGCAACTCGTCCTCGGTGTCGCCGGTGTCGATGCCGTGCTGCAGCTTGCTGTTGCGCATGCCGTAGATGAGGTAAATCGCGACGCCGAGACCCATCCACATGAAGAAGCGGATCCAGGTCAGGATCGGCAGACTGAGCATCAACATCAGACACATCAACACGCCCAGAATCGGCACCAGTGGCACCAAGGGAACACGGAACGGACGGCGGCGATTCGGGTCAGTCTTGCGGAGGATGATGACGCCGATGCAGACCAGCGAGAACGCGAAAAGGGTGCCGATGTTCGTCAACTCGGCGAGCGACCCGATGTCGGTGAACAACGCGACGCCGCCGACGGCAAGCCCGGTGCAAATGGTCGTAATGTAGGGCGTGCGATAGCGCGGGTGCAGCCGCGCAAAGACCTGCGGCAACAGCCCATCGCGCGACATCGCCATGAAGATGCGGGGTTGTCCGAGTTGAAACACCAGCAGCACTGAGGTCATCCCGGCCAGCGCACCCGCGCTCACAAGCGCCTGCGCCCACGGTGCGCCGCCGAACGCGGTCGCGACAGCCGCGGAGTCTCCCGTGTACTCCGTGTATTTTTTGATGCCGGTCAGCACGCCCGACATCAAGACATAGAGCAGTGTGCAGATGAGCAGGCTCGCGATCATGCCGATCGGCATGTCGCGCTGCGGGTTCCGAGTTTCCTCGGCAGTTGTGGACACCGCGTCGAAGCCGATGAAAGCGAAGAAGACAATGGCGGCCGCGCTCATGACTCCACTCAAGCCATTCGGGAGGACTGGGGACCAGTTTGGCGGATTCACCAGAAACGCACCGTACGCGATGACGAACACCACCACTGCTACTTTGATGATGACCGCGACACTGTTGGCGCGCGCGCTCTCGCGGATGCCGAAGATCAAAAGGATCGTCACCGCAGCCACAATCAGGCCCGCGGGGAGGTTCAACGCGAATGGATAGCCGGCAATCGAAGGCAGCGTGGTCGACGAGTAACCCTGCAGGGCATCGCCGCCGTTCGCGATGAGATGTTGAGCTGTCTTGGTGTCTGTTACGGCCCAAAGCGGAAAGTTGAGGCCAAAGAGGCTGTGACAGAGCTTCACAAAATAGCCGGACCATCCGACCGCGACGGCCATGTTGCCGACGGCGTACTCGAGAATCAGGTCCCAGCCAATGATCCACGCGACGATCTCTCCCATGGTCGCGTACGAGTATGTGTAGGCTGAGCCGGAGACCGGGATCATCGATGCGAGCTCGCTGTAACAGAGCGCCGCAAACCCGCAGGCAATTGCCGCAACCATGAACGAGAAAATGACACCTGGTCCCGCCCCCGGCCGGCCCATCACGGTCTCCGCTCCGGAGATCCAGGATTGGATGAAGCTGATGACCGGAGTTGCCATGTGCGATGCGGTCGCCGGAGCTGGATCGCCAGCGGCTGCCGTGCCGGTCAGCGCGAAGATTCCCGTTCCGATGATCGCCCCAATGCCCAAGGCGGTAAGGTCGACCGCCGTGAGCGACCGCTTCATCTGTCGCTCGGGTGCCTCGGATTCGCGGATCAGACGATCGGGGCTTTTGGTTTTGAAGAGCTGGTTGGCCATTAGCTTCTATTCGCAACAGACGCGGGGATTGACCGTTACCGGATGGCCGCTGGTGTAGCGTCCGCTGTCTCAGCGGATCCGCGCGCGTGCCACGTCGCACGATCTTGCGCTGAGGACAGCGCACGCTACAACGCTTGTCGCCGTTCCGGCTCGCTGCTAATCGTGGCGCATGGGTCGCCAATGGTTGCACGCGAAGCGCGAAGTCGCCGGTCTGAAGAAAGGCCAGGTCACTGGCAAGCTC
>CADCTA010000018.1 GCA_902805675.1 uncultured Chthoniobacterales bacterium
GGGATAAACTTCCCGCTGCAGCGGCTCGTCGTTCCGCACGCTGTCGACCTGCTGCGTGAGCTCGGAAATCGCCCGCGCTCCGCTTCCCGAAACCGCCTGGTAGCTCGAGGCAAAGATCCGTCGCAGCCCAAACGCCAGATGCAGCGGGTAGAGCGCCATCAAGGTGACGGCCGTGGTGCAGTTCGGGTTGGCGATAATGCCGTTGTGTTGCTGCGCGTCGGCGGCGTTGATCTCGGGAACGACCAACGGGACATTCGGATCCATGCGGAACACTGACGAGTTGTCGACGACGACAGCCCCTGCTGCTGCCGCGACCGGCACATACTTGCGCGATGTCTCTCCACCGGCGCTGAAGAAGGCGACATCGACGCCGGCGAACGAATCATCGCGCAACTCTTCAACCGAGTGTTCGCTGCCGCGGAAAGGCAGCTTCTTGCCTGCTGAACGGGAGGAGGCGAGCAGCCGGAGATTGCCGACCGGGAATGCCCGTCTCTCAAGCACATCGAGCAACTCGACGCCTACTGCACCAGTCGCTCCGACGATGGCGATGTTGTAGCTTTTCCCCACGCGCTGATGATCCTACGCTGCTCGCACGTGAAGAAAAGTCGCCAGCCCAGCATTCACATCTCGGTGGCGCGACAGCGACTCGCGTTGAAGCGCGGCCGCAGCACGGAGCGCTCGTTTGCCATCTCGACTTCCAAATACGGCCTCGGCAGCGAAGAGGGGAGCATGAAGACACCCGTCGGCCGGTTCCGCATCGCGGAGAAGATTGGAGCCGGCGAGCCGATCGACATCGCCTACAAAGCGCGCGTGCCGATGCGGGCGTCGGCCGAAGCCCTGAAGGGCGACGACCTCATCATGTCCCGGATCCTGTGGCTGGACGGCTTGGAGGAAGGGAACGCGAACACCCACCCGCGCTACATTTACATTCACGGCACGAACCACGAGGAGAAGATCGGCGAGGCCGCGAGCCACGGCTGCATTCGCATGAAGAACGCCGACATCGCGGAGCTTTTCGAGCTCGTGGAAGTCGGGACGCAGGTCGTAATCGCGGCTCCGCGACTCGTTAGCCGTGCGGGAAAAAAGCGGCAGAAAAGCGTTGCGCGAACGAAGTGACCTGACTAAATGACCCCAGCACACTTGCTCGGAAAGGGGGCGAATTAACACAATGAATATCTTGAAACTGATCATGATCGTGGCCGTAGCGGCCGGTGCATTGAGCCTTGGCGCTTGCGCACAGAAGAAGGAAACGATGTCCACCAGCGCAGGGACCAGCAGCACCTACTCGAAGTAGTTCTCGGTTGTCCGTCTCCGGATAGCTTTATCTAAAGGCCAGGTCGTTTATTCGGCCTGGCCTTTTTCTTTTTGTGGTCGCGCATCAGGGCCGCGTGCGACCCTTTCATTTCCTCGTCCGCTCACTAAGATGCGGCGATGGAACTAACGGGTGAGCCGCTCTCATTGACGCAAATCGCCGAGGTGGCGATTGGCGGCGCGAAGGTGAGCATCGCCGCTTCGGCGCACCCGCGGATCCACGCGTCGCGTCGTGTGATCGAGGAGATCCTAAAGAGCGACGCTGTCGTTTACGGCATCAACACCGGCTTCGGCCGGCTCGCCGATGTGCAGATCGAGCGTGGCGATGTGCGGCAGCTCCAGCTGAATCTGGTGCGCAGCCACGCGTGCGGCATTGGCGCTCCGCTGCCCGAAGCGGAGGTGCGCGCGATGATGCTCCTGCGGGCGAACGTGCTCGCTCTCGGCTTCAGCGGGATTCGGCTCGAGGTGATCGAGCTTCTTGCCGAGCTGCTGAATCGCGGCGTGCACCCGATGGTTCCGGAGAAGGGATCCGTCGGCGCGAGCGGCGATCTCGCCCCGCTCGCGCATCTCTCGTTGACGTTGATCGGAGAAGGCGAAGCGTTCTACCAGGGCGAGCGGATGCAGACGGCGGACGCATTGTCGCGCGCCGATCTGCAGCCGGTCACGCTCGAAGCAAAGGAAGGCCTCGCGTTGCTCAATGGCACGCAGGGCATGCACGCTACCGGGGGATTGGCTCTGCTGCGGGCGAAGCGCTTGTCGCGCGTTGCTGATATTGCCGGCGCCATGACGCTCGAAGCGTTGAAGGGCACGCCGGCTGCGTTCGACGCGCGCATCCACAATGCCCGACCGCATCCTGGACAGAAAGCGGTCGCAGAGCATCTGCTGCGGCTGCTGCGCGACAGCGAAATCCGCGCATCTCATCTGTCTGGTGATCCGCGCGTTCAGGATGCGTACAGCCTTCGCTGCATGCCGCAGGTACATGGTGCGGTGCGCGGCGCGCTCCAGCACTGCGAGGAGGTACTGTCGGTAGAGTCCGGCTCCGCGACGGATAATCCGCTCGTGTTCTCGGATGATGACGCGGTGATTTCCGGCGGAAACTTCCACGGCGCGCCGCTCGCGCTCGCCCTCGACTACGCAGCCATCGCGGTGACCGACCTGATGAGCATCAGCGAGCGCCGTATCGACCGACTGATCAACCCCGACGAGAACGAAGGCCTTCCTGCATTCCTCGCGCCGAAAGCGGGCACGCAATCCGGATTCATGATCCCGCACGTCGCTGCGGTGTCGCTGCTCAACGAAGCGAAGGTGCTCGCGCATCCAGCCAGCGTCGATAATTTGCCGACGTCCGCCGGCAAGGAAGATCACGTGTCGATGGGAATGACAGCAGCCTTGAAGCTCCGCACGATCGTCGACAACGCGGAGAACGTGCTCGCGATCGAGTTGATGGCTGCTGGGTCAGCGCTCGAGTATCGTCGGCCGCTGAAAGCAGGACTCGGCGTGGAACGCGCGCGCGAACGGCTGCTGGCCATCGTCCCGCCGCTGACTGAAGACCGCGCAATGTACGGCGACATTGAACGCGTGGCCGCGGCGATCCGGCGAGGCGAGTTCGACAGCGAGATGGAAACACTATGAGCGATCGTCTGATCCGCGCCGCACGAGGCGCTGAGATGAGCTGCAAAGGGTGGCACCAGGAAGCCGCCCTGCGCATGCTGATGAACAACCTCGATCCGGATGTCGCCGAGGATCCAGATCGGCTGATCGTCTACGGCGGCACTGGGCGAGCGGCTCGGAACTGGGAGGCTTTCGACGCGATCGTGCGTTCCCTTCGCGAATTGGAGAACGACGAGACGCTGCTCATCCAATCGGGCAAACCTGTCGGCAAGTTCCGCACGCATGAAGAGGCGCCGCGCGTGCTGATCGCGAATTCCAATCTTGTCGGCCATTGGTCCAATTTTCCGGAGTTCAATCGGCTGGAGCGACTTGGCCTAACGATGTACGGCCAGATGACGGCGGGCTCTTGGATCTACATCGGCAGCCAGGGAATCGTGCAGGGGACGTATGAGACGTTTGGCGCTGCGGCCGTTCGGCATTTCAACGGCTCCCTCGAAGGCAAGTTTGTCGTCTCCGGCGGAATGGGCGGGATGGGTGGCGCGCAGCCGCTCGCCGCGACAATGAACGGCGCCGTCTTCCTCGGCGTGGATGTTGATCCGACGCGCATTGAGAAGCGGCTGAAGAGCGGCTACTGCGATGAGATCGCCGGGTCGCTGGACGAAGCGATGGAGAAAGTCGACGCCGCTCGTGCGGAGAAGCGTGCGCTCTCGGTTGGGCTTGTCGGAAATTGCGCGGATGTGCTGCCGGAGATGGTGCGCCGCGGAATCGTGCCGGACGTTTTAACAGACCAGACGAGCGCGCACGATGCGCTCAATGGATACGTGCCGCACGGCATGAGCTTCGACGACGCGCTGGAGCTGCGTGCGAGCAATCCTGACGAGTACACCGAGCGCTCCATGCAATCGATGGCGGTGCACGTGGAGGCGATGCTCGCGCTGCAGAAAAAAGGCGCGGTGACGTTCGACTACGGCAACAACATTCGGACCCAAGCGCGGAAAGCCGGCGTGGAGAACGCGTTCGATATTCCTGGATTCGTGCCCGAGTACATCCGGCCGCTGTTTTGCGAAGGGAAGGGGCCCTTCCGATGGGTTGCCCTGAGCGGCGATCCGGCTGACATCGCGCGCACCGATAAGCTCGCGCTCGAGATGTTCCCCGACAACGCGATCCTCTCGCGCTGGATGAAGCTCGCGCAGGAGCGCATTCACTTTCAAGGCCTGCCGGCGCGCATCTGCTGGCTCGGATACGGTGAGCGCGCCGAGTTTGGACTCGCGATGAACGATCTCGTCAAACGCGGTGAAGTGAAGGCCCCCATTGTGATCGGTCGCGATCATCTCGATACCGGATCGGTGGCTTCGCCTTATCGCGAAACTGAGGGCATGCTCGACGGCAGCGACGCCATCTCGGACTGGGCGTTGCTGAACGCGCTGGTAAACACCGCGTCCGGCGCATCGTGGGTGTCGATTCACAACGGCGGCGGAGTCGGCATCGGTTACTCGCAACATGCCGGGATGGTTGTTGTCGCGGATGGCACAGAGAGTTCGCGACGTCGTCTCGAGCGCGTGCTGACGAGTGATCCTGGAATGGGTGTTCTGCGTCACGCAGATGCTGGGTATTCGCGCGCGATTAGCTTCGCAGGCGAAAACGACATCGGTATCCCGGTCGAACCGAAAGCCCGCGATTAACACGCACGTCAGCGATGCGCCGCTCGCAGTGAAGACCATCGCTGTCATCAACGCGGCGCAGCTCGTCACGCTGGCCGGTCCGCGGCGGGCGCGCATCGGTGAAGAGATGAGCGATGTCGCTGTCGTGAACGACGGCGGCATGCTGATCCGCGACGGGATGGTTGCCGCCACCGGTACGTCGGCGCAGATCAAGCGCGCGGCACCCGCTGATGCGGAGATCATCGATGTCAACGGTCGTGTCGTCTTACCGGGGTTCGTTGATGCTCACGCGCATCCGGTCTTCGGCGGAAATCGCGTCGACGAATTCGAGATGCGGGCACGTGGTGCGAGCTACGAAGAGATTGCGGCGAGTGGTGGCGGGATTCGCTCCACGATGCGGAGGACGCGTGCGGCTACGGAAGCCGAGCTGGAGCAGCAGGCATTGCAGCACCTGCGGCGGTTTATCGCGTGCGGGACGACGACGCTGGAAGCGAAGTCGGGCTACGGGCTCTCTGTAGACGACGAGCTGAAGATGCTGCGGGTAATCCGGAGCCTTGGCGACAATTCCGGGATTGAAGTCGTGCCGACATTCCTCGGCGCGCATGCTGTCCCGCCCGAATACGAGGGCAACATCGCCGGCTATGCCGAGCTGGTGATGAACGAGATGCTCCCGCGGGTCGTGGCAGAAGATCTGGCTGAGTACTGTGACATCTTTTGCGAACACGGGTATTTCGATAGCGATATCGCTCGGCGGATCTTGAAAGACGCTAAGCGCCAGGGGCTGCAGCTACGGATGCACGTCGACCAACTAACGAACTCGGGCGGCGCAGCTCTGGCTGCGGAGCTCGGTGCGACGACGGCTGACCACCTCGAGCAAACCGAGCACGACGGCATCGCGGCGCTCAAAGCGGCAAACGTGCAGCCGGTTCTCCTGCCAGGCTCCGTGTATTCATTAGGAAAGACGCGCTACCCGCGCGCCCGCGACATGATTGAAACCGGCCTGGCGGTCGTGCTCGCGACGGACTTCAATCCCGGATCCTCGCCGACGCCGTCGATCCCGATGGTGCTGTCGCTGGCTGCGACACACATGAAGATGACGCCTGCGGAAGGGGTGACGGCAGCGACGATCAACGCTGCGTACAGCCTTGGGCGTGGCGATAAGATCGGCTCACTCGAGCCGGGGAAGGTAGCGAACTTCGCGATCTTCGATTGCGAGGATTTCCGCGAGCTCGCCTACTACTTCGGGATCCCGCAGACGCACTCCGTCTACGTGCGCGGCGAGCGGATCTTCGGACTGTAGAGTCGGGGCGGCTGTTTGCGGATCGCGTGGCGCGCCGTTACCGTCGCTCCGCTCATGAAAATCGAAGTCGAAACGCAGCCGCATAGTGTCGCCACACTCCGCATCGAGCTGCCGCCGGAAGAGGTGCGCAAGGAGTGGGACTCGATCGCGAGTAACTATGCGCGCTACGCGAAGATCCCAGGCTACCGCCCCGGTAAGGCTCCGAAGGCAGTGATCGAGCGGAAGTTCCGCAAGGACATCCAGGATGAGGTCACGAAAAAGCTCGTCTCGAAGAGCTATCACGAGGCCATCGCCGAGAAACAGCTGCGCGTGGTTTCGCTGACAAATTTGGAGGACGTCGAGTTTGGTGATGATCGCTCCATGCGCTTCCGCGCGACGGTGGTGACTGCGCCGGAGTTTGAGCTGCCGGAATACAAAGGCATCGCGGTGGAGCTTCCATCGGCCGAGGTGACGGACGCGGACATCGACAAGGCTCTGGAAGGTTTGCGCGAGCAAGCAGCTGACTTCGTCGATGTACCTGAGCGTCCGGTCGCGATGGAAGATTTTGCGGTGGTCGATTTCGATGGCTCAGTCGATGGAATTCCGATCAGTGAGATCGTGCCGAACGCGAGCAAGAACCTGCATGGTGGCAAGAAATTCTGGCTGCGTGTCGCGCCTGATAACTTCCTGCCAGGATTCGTCGAGCAGATGATCGGGATGAACATCGGCGAAACGCGGAGCGTGCAGGTTGAGTTTCCCGCCGAGTTCCCGGTGCCGGAGCTCGCGGGCAAGAAAGCTGACTACGCGGTGACGTTGAACGAGATCAAGCAGCGCGTGCTGCCGGAGCTGAATGACGAGTTCGCTGCGAAGTTGGTCCCGGACAAGACGCTCCACGACCTGCGCCACACGCTGGAGCACAATCTCGAGCACGAGAAGGAGCACGAGATCGAGCGCGCGAAGGAGCAGCAGGTCGTGCGCTTCCTACACGAGCGGATCAGCTTCGATTTGCCGCCGGCGTTGCTGAAAAACGAGACGCGTCGCGCCCTCAATGAGCTCGTACATCGCAATCGCGAGCGCGGTGTGCCGGACGAGATGCTGAAGGACAAGGAGAAGGAGCTGATCGACGGCGCCGGATCACTGGCCGCTCACCGGCTCAAGACGAATTTCATTCTCCATCGGATTGCCGAGCAGGAGAAGATCAAGATCACCCGCGACGACATCGATGAGCGGATCCGCGAACAGGCGGCGCAATACAACGTGCCGGTCGAAAAGATGCGCAAAGAACTCGAGCAAAACGACCGCATTGACGGCCTGGCCGAGGAGCTGCTGCTGGGCAAGACTCTTGATTTCCTAAAGTCGAACGCTACTATGCAACCATCTTCAAGTTCGCCCGCCGAGGGCGCGTCTCCCGAATCCAACTCATGACATTTTCCCACGCAAATCGCTCGCAGTCGGTCCTCGTCCCCATGGTGGTCGAGCAGACCGGACGCGGCGAACGCAGCTACGACATCTACTCGCGGCTGCTGAAGGACCGCATCGTTTTCATCGGCACGCCGATCGACGATCACATCGCCAATCTGGTGATCGCGCAGTTGCTCTTCCTGCAAATGGAAGACGGCAAGAAGGACATCAACATCTACGTGAACTCGCCGGGTGGATCGGTCACGGCCGGTCTGGCGATTTACGACACGATGCAGTTCCTCACGTGCGACGTGACGACGTACTGCCTCGGGATGGCGGCGAGCATGGGCGCGGTGCTGCTGGCGGCGGGAACGAAGGGAAAGCGGTTCGCGCTTCCAAACTCCGACATCATGATCCATCAAGTCTCGGGCGGCGCCCAAGGACAAGCCAGCGACGTAGAGCGGACGGTGGAATACATGTTCAAGCTCAAGAAGCGCTTGATCCGGATTTTGTCGCAGCACACTGGCCAGCCCGAGGAGAAGGTGCACCACGACTCGGACCGCGATTATTACATGTCGGCGGCGGAGGCGAAGGAGTACGGCCTGGTCGACGAGGTGATCAAATCTCGAAAGGAAGCGAAGTTACTCGACGGCTCGGTCCCTGATAAGGTCGCGACGGCAATTGCAGAAGCTGCGTTGCCGCACAAGGTCGAGGAATAGAAGCTGCTATTTAAGCCGGCATCATCATGGCCCGCGCTTCCAATCTCACGATGTGCTCCTTCTGTGGCAAAAGCCACGCCGAGGTGCGCAAGCTCATCGCCGGTCCCGGCGTCTACATCTGCGACAGTTGCATCAACGTCTGCAAGAGCATCCTGGATAAGGAGTTAAACGAGGACGCACGGCGGCAATCCTCGAACATCCGGGTGCCGAAGCCAATCGAGATCCGGCGCCAGCTCGACAATTACGTCATCGGGCAGGACACGGCGAAAAAGACGCTGTCCGTCGCGGTGCACAACCATTTCAAGCGCGTGCTTCAGAGCGCGCCGCCTGCCGATTCGTCGGCTGCGTTCCAGCCTGATCCGTTTGCAGAAGTTGAAATCGAGAAGAGCAACATCCTGCTCATCGGGCCGACGGGCTCGGGCAAAACGCTGCTCGCCAAGACTTTGGCGAAGATCCTCGATGTGCCGTTCTGCATCGCTGATGCAACGACGCTGACAGAAGCCGGCTATGTCGGTGAGGATGTCGAAAACATTATCCTGCGCCTCCTGCAGAACGCCGACTACGACGTGAAGCGTGCCGAGATCGGCATCGTCTACATCGACGAAATCGACAAGATCGGTCGCAAAACTGACAACGTGAGTATCACTCGCGACGTGTCGGGCGAAGGTGTGCAGCAGGCTTTGCTGAAAATTCTCGAGGGCAGCACCTGCAATGTGCCGCCACAAGGCGGGCGCAAGCATCCGCACCAGGAATACATCCAGGTGAACACGGACAAGATTCTCTTCATCTGCGGCGGAGCGTTTGTCGGGCTCGAGAAGATCGTCCAGAAGCGCATCGGCAATAAGATGATGGGCTTCGGCAGTCCGTCGCTTGAAGCCGAGGAAGCCCTCGCCAAGCAGGCCGTCCGCCATGTTGAGCCGGAAGATCTGCTCGGGTTCGGGATGATTCCGGAATTTATCGGTCGTCTGCCGGTTGTTACCGCGCTCGACGCTCTGACCGAGGACGAGATGGTGATGATCCTCACCGAGACGAAGAACGCGATGATCAAGCAGTACACCAAGCTGTTCTCCATGGAGGGAGTTCGGTTGAGTGTGACGAAAGACGCGTTGCGGGCGCTGGCTGCTCAGGCAGTCACCAAGGGAACGGGCGCCCGTGCTCTGCGGTCGATGCTTGAGCGCATCATGCTCGACATTATGTATGACGTGCCGAGCCGCGAAGACATCGCGGAGGTCACGATCAACCGCGCCGTCGTCGAAGGCAAAAAGCTCCCGCTCATTCGCAAGAAGCAGGACAAGGACGCGGCTTAAGACGGAAGCGCTTCGCGCTTCACACGCCCGACGTGCCCGTGCCACTGTGGATCGGCGCGGGAAGTCCCCGAGCCGCTACTCGCCGGTCGGCTGTGAGCTGTGTTATTCCGACCAGAGTGGAGGAATCCCGTGGCGCTGCAGTGGGTGAACACCACGGGATCCCTCGACTTCGCTCGGGATGACGCAGCTTTGTTCAGCGTGGGACGTGCGACTCTAACGTCACGCTTGGCTACGGGCTGCTAAATCACTGCTCACTTTTAGCGAAATGTTCGCGTCTCTTCGCTGAAGCGTTGGACGTGGAGCGTCGGACGTTGAACGTTCCCGCTCTTTCATGCGCGTTCACGTCATTAACACCGGCACCGAGCTGTTGCTCGGCCACGTTCTCAACACGCACCTCACTTTCATCGCGCGCGAGCTGTTCCCGCTCGGCCTGCGCGTGGAGCGGCAATCAACGGTGCCGGATGGTGCGGCCATCCGCGACGCTATGGCCGCCGCGCTCAAGGAAGCTGATGTCGTTTTCGTCACCGGCGGTCTTGGACCAACGACGGATGACGTCACGCGCGAGGCTGCCGCGGAGTTGTTCAGCCTGACACTGCACCAGGACTCGAAGGTGGCCGAGGCCATCAAGCTGCGGCTGCGCACGCGCGGCTTTCCAATGACCGATCGCATCCTCCGCCAGGCCGATGTGCCGGAAGGCGCGGAGGTCCTGCCGAACGCGAACGGCACGGCGCCCGGTTTGTATTTGAAGCGCAACACGGCACGTCGGACGCGGCATCTGTTTCTGCTGCCGGGCCCACCGCGCGAGCTGGAGCCGATGTTTCGCCGCTCTGTCCTGCCGATGCTGGTGGATATCAATAAAGGCGCAGTTGCGCCGCAAGTGCGCACATTCCGCATTGCCTGTGTCGGCGAATCCGTCGTCGAAGAGGCAGTCGGTCCGCAGTTGCTTGCGCTGCCCGGGATCGAGCTTGGTTATTGCGCGCGGCCGGGTGAAGTCGACGTCCGGGTGATCGGTTCCGCCGCGGTGCTCGACGAGGCGGACAAAATCATCAAAGAAGCTTTCGCGCAGCAGCTCTACACCACCGGCGACGAGGACCTGGAGGAAGTAGTGGTGCGCCTGCTCGCGCAGCGCAAACACACCCTGGCGGTGGCGGAGTCCTGCACTGGTGGCGCGCTGGCCAGCCGGATCACCGACGTGCCCGGCGCCTCCGCAGTCTTCCTCGCGGGTTTCGTTACCTATGCGAACGAGGCGAAGGCTGAAATGCTCCGCGTAACCCGGACGACTATCAGCACACAGGGCGCAGTCAGCGAGGCGGTCGCGCGTCAGATGGCGGAAGGGGCGATCGCTCGCGCGGGCTCCGACTATGCTCTCGCGACGACCGGCATCGCCGGTCCCAGCGGCGGTTCGGACGAGAAGCCAGTCGGCACAGTGTTCATCGCGGTGGCCAGCGCCAGCGGCGAGACACAGGTCCACCGGCGGCGGTTTCAGACCGACCGCAGCAGCTTCAAGCAGCTGGTGACGGAGACTGCGCTCGAGCTGTTGCGCGAGCGCCTGGTAGCGGAAGAGGGCGAATCGGCAGCCGCTTAATCGCGCACGACCTGCACGTTGGTGCCGAGCTTCACCTTGTTGAAGAACATCTCGGCCGCTTGCGGTGGCATGCGGATGCAACCGTGCGACGCCGGATAACCGGGCAAAATGCCGACATGCATGCCGACGCCGTCGCTCGTCAGCCGCATGAACCAGAGCATTGGCGCGCCGACGAAGCGCGTGCCACTCGGCGCAGAGTCGATGCGCACGCTCACGCCGCCGCGCACCGTGCGACCGTTTTTATCTTTGAAGTCGCCGTAGATATTCGAGCGGTGGTCCTTGTCCTTCTCTGAGATATTGAAGCTACCCGTCGGCGTCATGCCGGCGCGTTTGCCTGACGAGATCGGAGAGTCGATCGCCACCTGGTCGCCGTGCAGCAGATACGCGCGCTGCTTCGTCAGGTTCACGACGACGCGCGAATCAGCCTGCGTGAGCGCATCATAGACCTCCTTGTTTATGCTGATCGGCGTTTGCCGGCTGATCAGCTCAGACGCTTTCTTCATCGGCTGTTTCGGCGCCGGGGTTTGGCGCATCACCGGTTGCTGCTGTGGAGGCGCGCCGGCAGGTCGCGGCATTTGGCCGGGCCGTGGCGGCTGCGCGACGGCAAACGGCAGGGCGACAGAGATGAAGAGCGATACGGCGGCGAGCCGCGCGAAGGTCCGAATCACGTGGTTCAACTTTGCGCGTAGGTTTTAACGCGTTTCAACCATCCTGCAAGCCAGCGCGATTCCTTTCTCTCTGCCGGTGAATTCTCGACGCGTTGGGTGAGAACTTTGCCTGCGGAGACGGAGAACTCGCCCGCGGCCGCGGCACCGTTGCCGCTGCCCGACATTCCCTGCAGCACTTGTAATAGGCCCCAGCCCTCGCCTTTGTAGCGCTCCGTCTCGAGCACGCCTTCGCCTTTGAAGTTCACGTAATCGACGAGCGCGTAGCAGCCCTGCGAGGAGCTGGCGACCCGCTGAAACTGGCGCTCGATATTGGCACGCTCAGCGGCCGGCGCTGCCGACGCCATCTTCGGCAACGCCTTCTGCAGGCGCTGCACAAGGAACTCCGCCTGGATCGGCACCGTATCGGCGAGGAACTTGCGCAGCTGGGTCACTTCCGGCGAGTTGCTCGCAGCGAGGAATTCGTCGCGCGAGCTCCACGGGCATCCGCTCTTCAAATTTTCCCTCACGACCTCAGGCAGCGTGGCGTTGCGGCTAGCGGCGAAGCTCGCCAGCTCAGGGAAGCTCTCATCAAACGGCCCCCGCACCCCCTTCGGATACCAGATGAAGTGACCGATGCCGAGCGAGGCGAAGTTCTCGCCGGTGTTCCACGACGTCAGGCCGGCTACGGTGCCGCCACATTCGTTCTGCCAGATCTTCTTCCCGATGCGCATCGATTCGGCGGCGGACAGATTGATTTGTTCGGCTCCGGCACTGACGGCGAAAACGACGATGGCTGAGAGAGTCGCCGCTCGTCGCAAGAAGCTCAGCCACCTTGACGGAAGGCTGTTCCCCTCTAGCGTGCTGACTTCCGCGGCGCCTCCACTCCGGTCCGGCGCTGCTTCCGTTGGTATTCTTTTCATGAAATCATCCGTCATCTTCATCGCCGCACTTTCCGTCGCATCCACCGTCCTCGGGCAGGACAAAACCCAGCTGAAAGACGATCGCGACAAGGTTAGTTACAGCATCGGGCTCGACATTGGAAACACCTTCAAGAAGCAAAACATGGATATCAACACGGAAGCGCTGATGTCTGGGTTGAAGGACGCGACCACCGGCGGCAAGCCGCAGATGACCGACGAGGAGATGAAGAACACCATGGCGGCGTACTCGAAGACGATGATGGAAAAACAACAGGCGGTGGCTAAAGAATCCGGCGCGAAGAACGCTGCAGCGGGCGAGAAGTTTCTGGCGGAAAACAAAGGCAAGGAAGGCGTGAAGACGACCGCCAGCGGCCTCCAATACAAGGTAATCAAAGAGGGGAACGGCCCGTCGCCGAAGGAGACCGACACGGTTGAAACGCACTACCGGGGCACGCTGCTGGACGGGACAGAATTCGACAGCTCCTACGCGCGCAACGAGCCGGCGACGTTCCCGGTCAATCGCGTGATCAAGGGCTGGACTGAGGCGCTGCAGATGATGAAGGTCGGCTCGAAGTACGAGCTCTACATTCCGGCCAGCCTCGCCTACGGCGAACGCGGCGCCGGGCAGGAGATCGGGCCGAACGCGACCCTGAAATTCGAAGTCGAGCTGCTCGGAATTAAGGACGCTGCCGCAGCCGCTGCTCCAGCAGCCGCGCCGGCTGCGGCGAGCAAAGCCGCGGCTTCGCCAGCGGGCTCGCCGAAGAAGTAACTGCGGATGAGTTACTGCGGCGCGGTCGCAGCGGTCTGCCACTTCAGCCGGGGAGCGTCGCCCCACAGATCCTCGAGCGCGTAAAAGCCACGCTTCTCCGCGTGGAAGACGTGCACGATGACCTGCATGAAATCGAGCACGATCCATTGGCTCGCCGGGAATCCGTCGACGGCCGCGGCGCGCACGCCGTGATCCTGCTTTAGCCGCACCTCCACTTCACCGGCGATCGCTTTGATCTGCGGCTCCGAAGCGGCCGAGCAAAGGACGAAGAACTCGGTGAAGGTGGAGATCTCGCGCAGATCCATCACGATGATGTCCTCGGCCTTTTTGTTCGAGGCGAGCTCGGCGCAGGTTTTCGCTAGTTCTTCGGATGTGATTTTGCTGGTTCCTTGTAAAGCTGCTGCCGCTGGATGATCTCCTCGACCGCCGCCGGTACGAGATACCGAATCGACCGCCCAGTGGCAACCCTGTTTCTGATGTCCGTCGCGGAAACGTCGATCAGGCGGCGGATGGTTGTGTAGCAGTCGTCGATGGGCTCTGCGCCCCGCGCGAGGACCACGAATTGCACCAGCTTCTGCAAGTCGTGGAAGCGGTGCCAAGTCTGTAGGCGCGGCAGGTTGTCTGCGCCCACAAGGTAGAAGACCTCGGACTGGGGATTACTGCGGCGCACATCCTCGATCGTGTCGACGGTGAAGGAGGGCGGCGACCGTCGCAGTTCCACATCATTCACTTCGAACCCCGACTCGCCTTCCACGCCCGCGCGGAGCATTTCCAAACGCACCGCCGCGGACGTCGCCGCTCGCTCGAGCTTGTGTGGTGAAGCCGCAGCAGGAACGAAGATCAGGCGATCGAGCTGAAGCTGCTCACGCGCTTCGCGCGCGAGGATGAGGTGCCCGTTGTGGATCGGGTCAAACGTCCCGCCGTAAATGCCGAGCTTGCTCACCAGCGTCACTTAGGCACGCGATGGTGCAGCCCGCCAGTCATCCCGAGCGAAGTCGAGGGATCCCGTTGCCCGATCGGAGGTTTGCCACGGGATTCCTCCACTCCGCTTCGCTGCGGTCGGAATGACCGCGGGTGGAGCGATTGATCAGCAAACAACTAGTGGATTGATCGTCACACGCTCCTAAGTTCGAGCGCGTATGCGCTCCGATCAGCTCGGCCAACTCATCCTCACCGGCGTTCCCGGGACTGAACTCGACGCCGAGTCGGCCGCGCTCTTCCGGCGCGTGCAGCCGGGCGGCTACATTCTGTTTGGTCGAAATATCACCGGCGCAGCGCAGCTCCGGAGGTTGATCGACGATCTTCGCGATCTCAGCGAGGTCGAGCCGATCATCACGATTGACCAGGAAGGCGGTCGCGTTTCGCGCCTGCGCCTGATCGGTAATGAGCCGCCGAATGCGCAGCAGCTACGCGAGAAAGGCGACCTCTCGCTCGTGCGCGAGCACGGACGGCTTACTGGTCGACTGCTCAGATTGTTCGGCTTCAACCTCGACCTGTGCCCGGTGCTCGACCTCTCCTTCGATGACGACGCCGACAACTCGCTCCGCGGCCGCTGCTACGGCGGGAATGTCGACGAAGTGGTGCGGCTCGCGGGTTCGTTCAACGATGCGATGCATGACGAGGGCGTGCTCAGCTGCGGCAAGCACTTCCCGGGGTATTCCTGCGCGAGCGTCGATGCGCATCACGATCTGCCGCGGATTGATCGCTCTCGTGCTGATCTTGAGGCGGAGGAACTCGCCGTATTCCGCCGCTTCGCGAAGCGCGTGGAGAGCATGATGATCTGTCACGGCTGGTATCCTTCCTTTGATCCGGAGAAGCTGCCCGCTTCGCTCTCGCCGACGGTGATTACGCAGCTCCTCCGCGAGGATGTCGGGTTCGAGGGATTGGTCATGACCGACGACCTCGACATGGGCGCGATCTACAACGAATACGGCCTCGAAGACACGATCCGCATGGCGATCACTGCGGGGAACGACCTCGCGATGATTTGTCACCGCATCGATGCGATCGGCACCGCGCGCGAGACGTTGACGCAATTGCCAGCAAAGCATCTCGACCGAGCACTCGACAGCGTGACGCGATTTAAATCTGTGATGTCGCCACCGCACGATTTTTCAGAGGGGGCGTTCCGCGCGCTGGACGAGGAAGTGTGGAAGCTGCGCGTCGCGGTTCTCGGCGAAGAGCGGGCGGCAGAGCGGAGTGCGGAAGACGGAAAGCGCTCGCCGGTCGAGACGTATTAGCGTTGGCGCAGAGCGGTAATTGACGCCGATTCGCGCAACTCATAATCTTCGCGCGTGCAATCCGAATTGGAGCAGCTGCTCGTCCTGCAAGACCGCGACCAGAAGATTAAGCAGATCCAATCCGAAGTGCGCACGCTTCCGCAGCAGCGGGCGCAACTGGAAGGGCAGCTGAAAGCAAGCGCCGCTGCGCTGGACGCGGCCAAGCACAAGGCGCAACAAGTTGAAGTGGAGAAGAAGCGCCTCGAGCTCGACGTCGGCACGCGTGAGACGAGCATCGGGCGCCTGCGCACCCAGCAATACGAGACGCGCAAGAACGAGGAGTTCCGCGCGATCGGGAATGAGATCGAGCGTTACCAGAAGGAGATCCAGGGCATTGAGGACCAGGAGCTCGAGCTGATGGAGCAGGCAGACAAGCTCAAGATCGAAACTGCGGAGGCGGAGAAGCAGGCGGCAGCTGGGCGTGAATCAGTGGCGCGGCAGATGGCTGACCTGGAGGCCAAAGGGAAGGCGCTCGACGAGCGTCTGCAGGCACTGACGGCGGAGCGCACGGAGATCGCGTCGCGGGTCGATGAAGATGTGCTGGACCGGTTTCAGCGGTTGTTTGCGAGCAAGGGGGACGCGGCAGTCGTCGGGCTAAGACACGAAGTCTGCACCGGGTGTCACATGAAGCTGACGCCACAGACGGTGCATCGGGTGAAGGGCGAGCGGGAGCTCGTCAGCTGCGAGCAGTGCGGACGGATCCTTTACTGGGAGGATTGAGGCGTCTCGTAGCCACTGCGCCGTCGCGCAATGCGCGGTCATCCTGAGCCGCGGAGACGGCGAAGGACCTCGCGCCGTCACATGGCGTGTTCGCGACCTCACATGCAGCGAAGAGGCCGTGCGCTGCTTTTTCGAATCGAAGGGCAGCGAAAGTCCTTTTCGCTGCGTGAGGTCCTTCGCCGTCTCCGCGGCTCAGGATGACCGCGTCCACACGCGACACGGCGATTAGACGTTGAAGCGGAACTCCACCACGTCGCCGTCTTTGACCACGTATTCCTTGCCCTCGATGCGGAGCTTGCCGGCTTCGCGCGCTTTGGCAAACGAGCCTAGCGAGACGAGGTCGTCGAAGTGCACCGTCTCGGCGGCGATGAAGCCGCGCTCGAAATCGGTGTGGATGACGCCAGCCGCAGCAGGCGCTTTGTCGCCCTCGCGGATCGTCCAGGCGCGCGTCTCCTTTTCGCCCGTGGTGAGGTACGTGCGCAGGCCCAGCAGGTGATACACCGCGCGAATCAACGCGCTGACGCCACTGCCTGAGACGCCGAGATCGCGCAGATACTCGTTCGCTTCCGCTTCGCTGAGATCTACAAGCTCGCTCTCAATCTCCGCGCTGATCACCACCGCCTCGCTGCCGAAATGCGTGCGCGCGTATTCTTCCACCGCGCGGACGTGCTGAACCGCAGGATGTGACTCGGTGCCGGCCGCAATCGGCGCTAGATCAGACTCTGCGACATTACATGCGAAGAGCGTCGGCTTTGACGTGAGCAGGAAGAACTCGCGTGCGAGGACCTTCTCATCATCCGTCAGCTCTGCCGTGATCGCCGGCTTTCCCGCGTCGAGATGCGGCAGCAGCTTTTCGATGATCGCGCTCTCCGCCTTTGCGGTTTTGGACCCGGCACGCACCTCCTTCTGCAAACGATCGCGACGCTTCTCGAGCGACGCATAATCCGCGAGCACGAGCTCGGTGTTGATCACCTCAATGTCCCGCACCGGATCGATGCTGCCGCTGACGTGATGGATGTCGCCGCTCTCGAAGCAGCGCACGACCTGCACGATCGCGTTCACCTCGCGGATGTGGCTGAGGAATTGATTGCCGAGCCCTTCACCCGCGCTCGCGCCTTTCACCAGCCCGGCGATGTCGACGAACTCGATCGCCGCCGGAATGACCTTCTGCGAACCGGAGAGTTTCGAGAGCACATCGAGCCGCGAGTCGGGCACGGTGACCACGCCCACGTTCGGATCTATCGTGCAGAACGGATAGTTCGCCGCCTGCGCTTTGCGGGTTCGGGTCACCGCATTGAAGAGCGTCGACTTTCCGACGTTCGGCAGGCCGACAATTCCAGCGCTCAGCATAAGGCGCGGACGTTAAGGCCGATGGAGCCGCGCCGCAATCTGCGCCGTGATTGCGAAAAGATCGGGCCGCCGGGATTCGAACCCGGGACCTCTTGAACCCCATTCAAGCGCACTACCAAGCTGTGCTACGACCCGATGTGCGGCCACTATCCACCGCGAGCCTCGACCCTGCCAAGAAGTTTTGGCGGCCTGCTCGCGTTGGCCGTTAGAGAAACTTCTTCGCCAGCCAGACGAGGAGGAAGATGATCGCGCCGATCCAGAGCAGATGCAGAAAGAGCGAAGTCACCGCGAGCAGAACCCGCGCGAAAATCCAAATGACGACGAGCGCGACGGCGATCCAGACAAACGAGTGATTCATAGAGGGGTAGTGGTTTTGTCGACGATAAACGCCGTCATCCCGAGCGTAGTCGAGGGATCCCGAGGCGTCACGGCAAGGTTAGGCCACGAGATTCTTCGACTGCGCTTCGCTTCGCTCAGAATGACCGCCATCGCCGGGCTGTGGGCCGTTGCTATCGCGCCGTCCACCCGACGAGGAAGTTGTCGATTAAATCCGGTAGCTCTTCGCTGTAGCCACCTTCGAGGATCGCGCCCGCGCGGATTCCGGTTTCGCGCAGCCAGCGACCGCAAGTGGCGAAGTCCTCCGGCTCGAGTGTCATCTCGGTGATCGGATCATCGACATACGCGTCGAAGCCAGCGGAGACCAGGATCAGATCGGGCTTGGAAAAGACGAGGAACTCCAGCGCCTGCTCGATCGCATACATGTGCGTGGAACGTCCGATCCGCGGCGCGACCGGAAAGTTGCGGATGTTACCTGAAGACGTAACGCCCGTCCCAGGCCAGCCAGGGAACTGGTGCACTGACGCGAACGCGATCCGCGGATGTCCGGTGAAAATCGCTTCGGTGCCGTTGCCGTGATGCGCATCGAAATCCCAGATCGCGACCCGTCCAGCGCCGTGATCGAGCGCATCGAGCGCCGCGATGGCGATGTGATTAAAATAGCAAAACCCCATCGGCTGGTCCTGGGTGGCGTGGTGGCCGGGCGGGCGCATCAAGCTGAACGCTTGCTCACCGAGGAGCGCAGCACGCCCTACCTCTACCGCTGCGCCGGTCGCGCGCGCCGCGTGTGCGAAGACCTCCGGGTAAGCGGGGCAATCAGAATCGAAGTCATCGCACGCGGTGCCGACCGCCTCGAGATGGTCGTGCGTGTGCGCGCGGAGCAGGGTGAGCCGATCGGCTGTCGCAGGCTCGCGCCATTCCCACTCAGGATGACGATAACTCAACAACTGCGCACTCCGCACCACACGCACGGGCGTGTCGACATGCCCATCCCGCGAGTACTCCGCCGAGCGCGGATCGTGAAAGATGATCATCAAAGGTACGCGATCGAGCCCGCGGTATTCCTGCTGTCGAGTGACGCCCGCGCGCGCGCTACGGCTTCTGGTCCGGCGCAACCTTTGCCGGCGCTTCGGCTGTCGCACCATCCATCACGAGCCCACGGCGCTCGAGTAGCGCGTCGAGCTCTGGCTCGCCACCACCGGTGAAGTTCCGGAACTGACCGACCGGGTCTTCGCTGCCGCCGCGCGAGAGTAGCATCTTGCGAAAACGATCGCCGTTCTCCCGCTTCAGGCCGCCGTTGTTCTTGATCCACTGAACCGTGTTCGCGTCCAGGACCTCACTCCAGATGTAGGAGTAATATCCGGCCGAATAGCCGCCGGCGAAGGTGTGCGAGAAGTACGCCGTGCGATACCGCGGCGGCACGGCCGCGAGATCAACGCCGACCTTCTTCAGCGCCTCTGCTTCGAACGCGAGAGCGTCAGTCGGGATCTTGTCGGGCCCGATCTGATGCCACGCCTGGTCGAGCAAGGTGGACGCGAGGTATTCGGTAGTCCGGAAGCCTTCGCCGAATTTCTGCGACGCGAGCATCTTGTCGAGCAGCTCCTGCGGCATCGGCTCGCCCGTTTTGTGATGCTTCGCGTAGTTGCGCAGGATCTCCGGCCAGATGCGCCACATCTCGTTGACCTGCGACGGGAACTCGACGAAGTCACGCGGCACGTTCGTCCCGGCGAAGCGCGGATATTTCACATCCGAGAACATGCCGTGCAGCGCGTGGCCGAACTCGTGGAACATCGTGGTCACTTCGTCGAAGGTCAGCAGCGTCGGCTCGCCCGCGGGCGGCTTCGGGATGTTGAGATGGTTCGCCACGACGGGCTTGGTGCCGAAGAGGCCGCTCTGGCCGACGTATTCGTTCATCCACGCTCCGCCGCGTTTCGAGGGGCGCGCGTAGAAGTCGGTGAGGAAGAGTGCGAGCGGTTTACCGTCGGCATCGAAGACTTCCCAGACGCGCACGTCTTCCTGATAAACCGGGAGCTCCTTGCGCTCCTTGAACGTGATGCCGTAGACCTGCGTGGCAGCGTAGAAGACGCCGTCCACGAGGACGCGATTCATCTCGAAGTACGGCTTCAGCTGCGACTCGTCGAACGCGAAGCGATCCTTCAGGACTTTCTCGGCGTAGAAGCTCCAGTCCCAGGAGGCGAGGTCGAAATCGCCGCCTTCTTTCTTGACCATGGCCTGCAGTTCGGTGGCCTCTTTCTTCGCGTTCGTGACGGCAGCCGGCGCGAGTTCGTTCATCAGCTTGTTCACCGTCGCGACACTCTTCGCGGTCTGGTCTTCGAGCTGATAGGCGGCGTGATGCTCGTAGCCGAGCAGCTTCGCGCGCTCGGCGCGCAGCCGCGCGATCTTGAGCACCATCTCGCGCGTGTCGAACTCGCCGCCCTTGCTGTTGCGCGCCAGCGATGTCTTCATGATCCGCTCGCGCACGGCGCGATTCTGGAGCGAGGAGAGCGCCGGCTGGCCGCTCGTGTTGAGCAAAGCGATGACGAACTTGCCCTCGAGCTTGCGATCCTTGGCGGCGGCTGCGGCAGCGGCGATGTCGCCCTCGGACATGCCGGCAAGTTCCTCGCGCGTATCCACCACGACTGCGTCCGCGTTCTTCTCCTTCAGCACGCTCTGGCTGAACTTCGTCTGCAGGGTGGCGAGCTCAGCATTCATGGCCTTGAGCTTCTCCTTGTCGGGCTCGGAGAGCTTCGCGCCGGCACGCACGAAATCCTTGTAGTAGCGCTCGAGCAGGTATTTCGACTCGGCATCGAGCTTCGATTGCTCGCGCTTCTCGTGCAGCTCCTGGATGCGAGCGAAGAGCTTTGGGTTCAGCCTGATCGCGTCGCGATGGGCCGATAACTTGGGCGCCATCTCGGCTTCGAGCTTCTGGATCTCGGGATTCGTGTGCGCGCCGGCAAGATTGCCGAAGACGTTTTCCACGCGCTCCAGCGTCTGGCCGGAGCGTTCCATCGCGACCAGCGTGTTCTCGAATGTCGCGGCCTCTTTGGTGTTGGCGATCGCTTCGACTTCCTTCAGATTCTCTGCCAGGGCGGTGGCGTAAGCCGGGCCGAAGTGCTCGTTCTTTATCTGGTCGAACGGCGGCATCTTGTACGGCAGCGTGCTCTCAACCAGGAGCGGATTGTCCGAGGTAGCCGGAGCGCCGGCTTTCTTCGCGGCGGGAGTGGGACTGGCAGCTTGGATGGACATTGCGGTGAGTAGCAGCGACGCGCCGAGCGCCGCACGAGCGGTGAGATGGTTGTGTAGCATAGGGGACAGCTCGCGAACGGAGCCGAGCCGCAACGTCGATACATCAGGGCGTCGTTACAAGTGGCGAAAGCAACTCGGCAGCGCTCCGATGCGGCACCTGACCCGCGTCACGCCGGCCTGATGCGAATCAGGAGTATGAACATTCCACTGGCTTTCAGGATTCTGATCGGAGCGTCATTTGCGGTCGCCGTCGTGCCGCTCGAGGCGCAGGAGAAGAGCGTGAGCCAAAAGACGGCGGAGGTCTGGGACAAAACCAAGAAGACGACGAAGAACGTCAGCCGGAAAGTGGCGAAGACGACGCGTGACACGGTCAACCGGGTCGAAGCCGCCGTGCGCGAGCCGGATGCCGACGCGCGCAAGATTGACGTGAAGGTAAACGACAAAGGCGTGCAGATGCCGAAGAGCCTGAGCGCCGGAAAAACGGCGTTCGTGGTGACGAATACCGGCAAGGAAGCGCACAACTTCGAGATCGAAGGCTCCGGCATGGAGAAGAGCTTCTGGTTCGCGCTCGGGCCCAACCAGACGAAGACGATGCAGGTCGACTTGCGACCCGGCACGTACGACGCCGTCTGCACCGCTGAAGCACACGGCGGCAAAGAGCAGAAGATTCGCGTGACAGTGAAATAGCGGTTTCGCTGGTAGCTGCAGCGGCGGCTCGAGGCGTCTTGAGCTTGCATCTCGGGCTGAGAGGCTTTCCGTTCGCCTGCCGTGCACTTGAATCGAGTGCGCTGCTTCACCGCCGTGGACCCTTCCAAGACGTCACGCTTCCGCCGCAACCTGACCGCGGCCGGCATCTGCATCGCGCTTGCGGCGATCACGTGGACGGTATTCGGCCGCACCGTCGGGCACGAGTTCGTCAACTACGACGATCCCTCCTATGTCACAGCAGAGCCGAACGTCGCCGGCGGTCTGAGCTGGCCCGGTGTCGTCTGGGCGTTCACGAAGACTCACTCCGGGAACTGGCATCCGGTCACAACGCTGACCCACATGCTGGATTGGCAGCTGTACGGGCTGAACGCAGCGGGGCATCATCGCAGCAACGTTTTGCTGCACACCGCCGCGGTCGTGTTCCTGTTTCTGGCGCTCAGGCAAATGACAGGCGCCGCGTGGCGCAGCGCTCTCGTGGCTGCAGTCTTCGCGATCCATCCGCTGCGGGTGGAATCGGTCGCCTGGGTGGCTGAGCGCAAGGATGTGCTCAGCGGGGTGTTCTTCGCGCTGACTCTGGCGGCGTATACGCGCTACGTGCGCAAGCGAAGCGTCACCAGCTACGTGGTTCTCGCATTCGCCTTTGCGCTCGGGCTGATGTCGAAAAGCACGCTGGTGACGTTGCCGTTTCTGCTGCTGTTGCTGGACGACTGGCCGCTGCGGCGCGGCGTGGGGATCGTGCGGTTGTTCCCGGAAAAAATCCCGCTTCTCCTGATGTCCGCCGCCACATGCGCCGTCACGTACATGGCTCACGCGCAGACGATGAGCTCGGTCCAAACGGTGCCGCTGCTCGCGCGTCTGACGAACGCCTGCGTCAGCGTCGTCACCTACGTCGGTCAGATGTTCTGGCCGGCCAGGCTTGCCGCCTTTTATCCCCACGCGGGCGATCAACTCCCGCTCTGGCAGGGTGTGGCTGCCGCCGCTTTGATCGTGATGATCACGCTCGCGATCGTCGCGATCCCCCGCGTCCCAGCCTACGTGCCGATCGGCTGGTTGTGGTATCTCGGGATGCTCGTGCCGGTGATCGGGATCGTGCAGGTGGGGCTTCCAGCGCGGGCGGACCGATACACTTACCTGCCGCAGATCGGGCTCTATGTGTTGATCGTGTGGGGAATCGCCGATTTGACGAGGCGGTGGCGCTTTCAAAGGCAAGTGATGGCGATCGCAGGCGCGGGGATCGTCGGCCTGCTCGCATGGGGCGCTGTTCTCCAGACGGGACACTGGCGAAACAGCGAATCTCTCTGGCGGCGCGCACTTGCCGTCACGGCCAATAACGCCGTCGCGCACACGAACCTCGGCAACCTGTTACCCGGTCGCGATGCGGTGCCGCACTACGAACAGGCGCTCGCGACCGAGCCCGGCGCGACGGTGACGATGAACAACCTCGCCTGGGTGCTGGCCACACACCCGGACCTCGGCGTCCGCAACGGGCCCAGAGCCGTCGAGCTCGCCGCGAACGCGGCGCGGATGACGGGCGGGAGCGACCCGGTCTACCTGCGCACCTTAGCCGCTGCCTACGCCGAGGTGGGCAGTTTCAGAGACGCGGTCAGAATCGCCACCGTTGCGGTACCGCTAGCGGAGGCCGCTGGAAATGAGGCGCTGGCGTTCGACCTCCGGAACAACATCGCCGGCTACGAGCGCGGCTTTCCAATGCGCGACAGCTCGATGGGCGAGTAGGATCCGCCGGCGCACCTGGCGTCGCGCAGCCCAGACGGAGCAGCCATCCGGCTCGGCGTGCGCACTGCGGGTGAGGCGTCGGATCAGGCGTGCGCGCGCGTTCGGAAGGGTCCCGGCTCACCACACGTGCTGGCGAAGAGTTCGGGAACTGCGCGATGCAGGGTTCGAACCTGCGACTTCTTGCGTGTGAAGCAAGCGCTCTACCACTGAGCTAATCGCGCGGAGTTGCCGAAGCGCGGAACAATAGTGCGCGCGCCCGGGGTTTCCAGAAAAAAGCGGTCGCTTGTCAGTCGCGGTGCGCCGTTCTAGATAGCGGCATGTCCGAACACAAAGCCACTCTTCGTTGGGAACGCGGCGACGCCGAATTCAGCTATCAGAAGTATCCGCGCGATCATTCGTGGACGTTTGACGGCGGGCACACGATGACCGGCACAGCCGCGCCGGCGTATCTCGGCAACCCGGCGAATGTGGATCCGGAGGAAGCGTACGTCGCGTCGCTCTCGAGCTGCCACATGCTCACTTTCCTCGCGATCGCGTGTAAGCAGAAGTTCGTGCTGGAGCGCTACGAAGACGAAGCGGTCGGTCACATGGAGAAGAATGCGCAGGGTAAGATGGCGATTACCCGTGTCGAGTTGCATCCGAAGATCACGTGGGGCGGCGACAGAACGCCGACTCCTGAGGAGCTGGACAAGCTGCATCACGCAGCTCACGACAATTGCTTCATCGCGAACTCGGTCACGACTGAGGTGACGGTCGCGAAGTAGCGCTGACCGGAACCAGTCGATAGGAAGAGGAACGAATCAGGAAGACAGGAAAGCAGGAAAAGCGTGACGGCTCATCAATGCCGAACTGTTCCTGCGCAGCTGTTATTCCTCCCGTCCACGCGTTGCGGTGAGCGGTGACGCTCAACGTCCGCTTCTCTTCTTCCTGCTTTCCTACTTTCCTGATTCATCATCCCAATGAGCACGCCCAATGATCCGCAGCGCATGGAGCGCATCGTCAGCTTGTGCAAGCGGCGCGGCTTCATCTTTCAATCGAGCGAGATCTACGGCGGCCTGAACGGCGTCTGGGATTTCGGCCCGCTCGGCACGGAGCTGAAGCGGAATCTGAAGGACTACTGGTGGCGCATGATGGTGCGCGAGCGCGACGATGTGGTCGGGCTCGATGGCTCGATCATCACGCATCGCGCAGTGCTCAAGGCGAGCGGCCATGAAGACACCTTCAGCGACCCGATGGTCGATTGCCGGACGTGCAAAGCACGACTGCGCGCCGATCAGCTGGCCGAGAAAAACGGCGCGAAGCAGTGCTCGAACTGCGGCGGCAAAGACCTGACCGAGCCGCGTGCGTTCAATCTCATGCTCCGCACGCATCTCGGCGCGACGGAAGATGAGTCATCCATCGCGTATCTTCGGCCGGAGACTGCGCAGTCGATTTTCGTGCAGTTCAAAAACGTGCTCGATACCGCGCGCAAGAAGCTGCCGTTCGGCATCGCGCAGATCGGCAAGGCTTTCCGCAACGAGATCAACCCGCGCAACTTCATCTTCCGCTCACGCGAGTTTGAGCAGATGGAGCTCGAGTATTTCTGCGCGCCGGAGCAGGGGATGCAGTTGCTCGATTACTGGCTCGAGGAGCGGCTGAAGTTCTACGAAAACATCGGGATTCCGCGCGCGAAGCTGCACGTGCTCACGGTGCCGGATGCGGACCGTGCGTTTTATTCGAAGGGGACTTACGACATCGAGTACGAGTTCCCATTCGGCGTGCAGGAGCTGGAGGGCGTGGCCTATCGGACAAACTTCGATCTAATGGCGCACCAGACCGGCAGCGGAAAGCCGCTCGAGTATTTCGACGAGGAGACGAAGGCGAAGTTTGTCCCGCACGTGGTCGAGCCGAGCGCGGGCGTCGATCGCACGCTACTCGCTCTGATCTGCGAGGCGTACGACGAGGAGACGGTCACCGACGAAAAGGGGAAATCTGAAGTGCGCACGGTGATGCGTTTCCATCCGCGGATGGCGCCGATCAAGGTCGGCGTGTTCCCGTTGCTGAAGAACAAGCCCGAGCTCGTCGCGAAAGCACGAGAAGTGCACAGCCTGCTGAAGCCGCACATGATGACTTTCTACGATGAAGGCGGCGCGATCGGGCGACGTTATCGGCGGCAGGATGAGGCTGGGACGCCGTTTGGCCTTACGATTGATTTCGAGACGCTCGGCGAGCGCGGCGACGAACTGCGGAATACCGTCACACTGCGCCACCGCGACAGCATGCAGCAGGAGCGGGTGAAGATTGCGGAGCTGCTCAGCCGCCTCTTGCCGCTCGTGCAGTAACGTCGCGCGCTACGTCGACGCATCCCGCCGCGCGTGCTACGTTGCGCGGTGCCGAAGCGGTTAATCGTTGGTCTCATGTTGCTGACGGCGCTGTTTAGCGCGCCGCTCCAAGCATCGGCGCCGCGGTGTGCGATCAACCCCGCCGGCATTGCGAAAGCGAGCTGCGCCGAGTGTTGCGCAACGATGAAGTGGTGTGCGCTCCCGCAGCGTGATTCGCAGCCGACCGCCGCATCGACGGCGCAGGACAACCTGGTGACGATCGCCGCACCGCTGGTGCGGTTGTTGGTTGCCGAGCTCCCTGCAACGCCGGTGCAATTCCGGCGTGTCTCGAGCCCGATCGGGCATTCTTCAGTGCCGCGTCAGGCGCTGCTCTGCGTGTTTCTTATCTGATCCCCGGCTGTTCACGCCGGAGGTGTGCTGTTTACCGGCACGGCTGCGGCTGCCGTTTTGGATCAGATAATCAACAACCCGCCTTTTTCGCAGAGCTACCGTTATGACTTCAAAAATTTTAAACAGACGCACCATCGCCGTCGCCGTGCTCGGCGCGCTACTCCTCGCGGCCGGAGCCGCGTGGCTGCTCATCGCGCGCAGTTCGCATTCCGAACCGCACGTGCAGGCCGCTTCCGGGAAAGCCGCCCGTTACCAGTGCCCGATGCACCCCTGGGTTCAATCCGACCGACCGGGCAAGTGCACGGTCTGCGGGATGGACCTCGTGGCGTTCGATCAACGCCCCGGCGCGAGCGCCGCCGCGACCGACATCGTGATGCTGCCGGAGAGTGCTCCCAATGTTGCGAACATCAGGACCGCAGAAGTGCAGCGGCGTTCCCTCGCGCGTTCGTTGCACGTCGCCGGCATGATCGAGGATGATGACTCGAAGCACCGCATCCTGAGCGCGTTTACCGGCGGCCGGATCGAGAAGCTTTTCGTCAATTACGAAGGCGCGGACGTGCAGGCCGGGCAGCCGATCGCCACCTTCTACAGCAATGACCTGCTCGCTGCGATTCGCGAATACAAGGTGGCGTACGCGCAGGGGCCGAGCCCATTGCTCACGGCCACGCGTGTGCGGCTGCAACAGCTCGGGCTGAGCCCGGATCAAATCGCGAAGGCACATCAGCGCAGTGAAGCGGAAGTCTTCGTCGAAATCCTGGCGCCGGTCTCCGGCACGGTGGTGAAGCGATACGTCTACGAGGGTCAATACGTCGAAGAAGGCGAGAAGCTGTTCGAGATCGCCGACTTCTCGACGATGTGGTTTCAATTCGTCGCTTACGAGCAGGACCTGCCGCTGCTGAAGATCGGGCAAAAGGTGACGGTGCGAACGCCGTCGCTGCCGGAGAAGACGTTTCAGGCGGCGATCACGTTTATCAATCCAAACCTCGACGCAGCCACGCGATCGGCTCGCGTACGCGTGGAGATCGAGAATCCCGGCCGCGAGCTGCGGCACAAGCTTTACGCGGAAGGCACGGTTGAGATCGATGCGCCGGAAGTGGTCGCAGTGCCGCGGACGGCAGTGGTCTGGCCCGGAAACAATCCACGCGTCTACGTCGAGCAGGCGCCCGGTGTGTATCAGCAGCGGGCCGTGATCCTCGGCCGCCCCGGCGATGATTTCTGGGAAATCCTGGAAGGCGTAAAGCCGGGCGAGCGCGTCGTCACGAGCGGCAACATGCTGATCGACGGACAGGCTCAGCTTTCGAATGTGAGCGCCGCGCCAGAGGGATCGCCGCCGCCGCAGCGTGCCGCGCTAAGCCCCGGCGAGCATGGGTCGTTAGGCAAGTTTTTCCAGGCGGTGGCGGAGCTGTCCGATGCGCTCGCGCGTGATGATCTCGGCGCGTTTAATGCATTGCTGCCGCGCATCCGGCCGACGCCGCCGGAGCTCGCTCCAACGCTGCCGGCGCCGCCGCAAACGGCGCCTGATTTGTCCACTGCGCGACGCACGTTTCTGCCGTTCAGCGAAGCCGTCGCGGAATACGCGATGCAGGTTCGCTCGCAGTTTCCGGAGCTGAAGGTTTTCCGCTGCCCAATGAGCGACGCGATGGGTGAGGACGCGCCGAAGAATGCGAAGTGGGTGCAGTTTTCCGATCGCCTGCGCAATCCATTCATGGGCCAGGAGATGGTGGAGTGCGGCACTGAGGTGAAGTAGCACCCTCGGCACATGATCAATTACGTCATTGAGTGGGCGTTGCGGAACCGCTTCCTCGTCGCCTGCGCGACACTCATCATCATCGGCCTCGGCATTCGCGCGGTGTGGCAAACGCCAGTCGATGCGATCCCGGACCTGAGCGAGAACCAGGTGATCGTCTTCGCCGACTGGCCGGGGCGCAGTCCGCAGGAGGTGGAGGACCAGGTCACCTATCCGCTCTCGGTCAACCTGCAGGGCCTGGCGGGCGTGAAGACGGTACGCGCGAATTCGATGTTCGGCTTTTCGCTCGTCACCGTCGTTTTCGAGGATCGGATCGACACCTATTTCGCGAGGCAGCGGGTGCTCGAGCGGCTGAACTATCTCAGCGGCACATTACCGGCTGGCGTCGAGGCGAAGCTCGGGCCTGACGCGACTGGACTCGGCTGGGTGTATCAATATTACCTCGCGGTGGATCCGGCACGCGCGCCGGGTGGCGGATACGATCTCGGCGAGCTGCGATCGGTGCAGGACTGGTTCGTGCGTTACCAGCTGAATGCCGTCCAGGGCGTCGCGGAGGTGGCGAGCATCGGCGGCTTCGTGAAGCAATATCAGGTTGAAGCCGACTCGCAAAAGATGCGCGCGCTTGGCGTGTCGTTAGGCGCGGTGATGGAGGCGGTCAGCCGCAGCAATCTGAACGTCGGCGGGAAAACGGTCGAGGAGAACGGCGCTGAGTTCATCGTGCGCGGTGTCGGCTTGATCAAGAGCGTGCAGGACCTCGAAAACATCGTGCTGCTCGAGCGCGACGGCATTCCGGTCTACCTCAAAGACGTCGCGCGGGTGGAGATCGGCGGCGATTTCCGCCGAGGCGTGCTCGACGTCAACGGCAGCGAAGTTGTTGGCGGTATCGTCGTGATGCGCACCGGCGAAAACGCGTATGAAGTGATCCGGCGCGTGAAGGAAAAGATCGCGCAGATCGCACCCAGCCTGCCGCCGGGGATCACGATCAAGCCGTTCTACGACCGCAGCGAACTCATCGACCGCACGATCGCGACGCTCAAACATGCTCTCGCTGAGGAGATCGTGCTGGTGACGCTCGCGCACATCATCTTTCTTTTTCATTTCCGCTCGATCCTGATCGTGACCTTGCCGCTGCCGGTCTCGATTCTGATTTCGTTCGCGCTGATGAAGGAGTTCGGCATCACGTCGAACATCATGTCACTGAGCGGAATCGCGATCGCGATCGGCGTGTTGGTGGATGCCGCAATCGTGTTGACGGAAAACGTGCTGCGTCATGCGGAAGACGCGGAGCGACGGAAAGGCGCACGGTTGTCGCGAAGCGAAACGTTTGACGTGGTGCTCGCCGCCTCGCGCCAAGTCGGCCGGCCGATCTTCTTCGCGATGGCGATCATCATCCTCGCGTTCGTGCCGGTCTTCGCGCTCAGCGGTCAGGAAGGGAAGCTGTTCCACCCACTGGCCTTCACCAAGACGTTCGCCATGGTCGGCTCGACCTTGCTCGCCGTGACGATCGTGCCGGTGCTCTGCACGTGGCTGGTGCGCGGTCCGTTCCATTCGGAAGAGCAAAACATCATCATGCGCACGCTCCTGCGCCTCTACGATCCGGCGCTCGACTTTGCGCTCCGCTGGCGCAAGACGGTTATCGGCATCGCGGTCGCGCTGCTGGTCATGGCGGTGTTGGTCACACGAGGCATTGGGCGGGAATTCATGCCGCCGCTGAACGAAGGCAGTTTGCTGCTGATGCCGACGTTCGTGCCAGCGACGTCGTTGACGGAAGTGAAGCGCGTGATGGCGTGGCAGGATCGGGTGCTCAGCGCGACGCCGGAAGTTGCATCCGTCGCCGGCAAGCTCGGCCGAGCCGACACGGCTACAGATCCCGCACCGACCGAGATGATCGAGACAACGATCATGTTGAAGCCGGAAAGCGAGTGGCGGGCCGGCATGACGAAGCAGAAGCTCATTGCAGAGCTGACTGAAAAGCTGCGGCAGGTGCCGGGAGCTGTTCCCGGTTTTCTCCAGCCGATCGAGAACCGCGTCTTGATGATCTCGACCGGCATCCGCGCGCAGCTTGGGGTCAAGATTCTGGGCGAGGATCTCGATGCGCTGCAGGCGAAAGCGTTTGAGGTGCAGCGGGTGATCGAGAGCGTGCGCGGCGCGGCCGGCGTGGCGCCGAGCCGCGTGCAAGGGAAGCCGTTCGTGGAAGTGCGCGTGAACCGGGAAGCGATGGCGCGCTACGGACTGCAAGCGCAGGATGTGCTCGAGACGGTCGAGGCCGGCATCGGTGGGAGGAACGTCAGCACCACGATCGAAGGACGCGCACGCTATCCGATTCAGGTGCGGCTCGAGCGGAGCGAGCGCGAGGACCTGACACGGCTCAAGCACGTGCTGGTCTCATCGCGGTCCGGCAAGGTGATCCCGCTCGGCCAGGTAGCCGACATCGTCCGCGTGGAAGGACCAAGCGAGATCGCGAGCGAGAACGGCCGGCTGCGCGTTTTCGTGCAGGCGAACGTGCAGGACCGCGATCTCGGCAGCTTCGTGGAGGAGGTGAAGGCGCGGATCGCACGCGAGATCGTGCCGACGCTGCCGAGCGGCATGACGGTGGAGTACAGTGGCGAATTCGAGAATCAGATCCGCGCTGGGAAGACGCTGCGCGTGATCGTGCCGGCGGTGCTGGCGGTAATTTTCGTGCTGCTCTACATCGTGTATCGCAACTGGCGCGAAGCGGCGCACGTCATCCTCGCGGTCCCGTTCGCGCTAACGGGCGGGGTGTTCCTGCAATATCTGCTCGGCTACAACTTCAGCGTCGCGGTGTGGGTCGGCTACATCGCGCTGTTCGGCACCGCGATTCAGACCGGCGTCGTGATGGTGGTCTATCTTGAGGAGGCGGTGCAGCGAAAACGGGAGGAGCTCGGCGCGAAGTTCCGGATTGGCGATCTGGTCGATGCGGTGAAGGAAGGCGCGCGACTGCGGTTGCGGCCGAAGGTGATGACTGTCGCGACAATCGTAGCGAGCCTGCTGCCGATCATGTGGAGCACGCGAACGGGAGCTGAAGTGATGAAGCCGCTCGCCACCCCGGTGATCGGCGGGATGATCAGCAGCCTGCTCCATATCCTCATCGTCACGCCGGTGATCTTCCTCTGGATTCACTCGCGCCGGCTGAAAGCGAAGGCGGACTAGCGAGTTGCGGTGATCGCGCCTCTCGACGCATCTCAAACGCCTTCACCATCCGAAGTAGCAGTATGGCAACGCACGATCACCAGACGGAACACGCAGGCTCAAGAACTTCGCTCTGGGAGGCGACGACCGAAACCAGCGCGCTAAACCCGTTGCGCGAAAGCATCGAGGCCGACGTTTGTATCGTCGGCGCGGGAATCGCGGGACTCTCGTGCGCATACCGGCTCGTGCGCGACGGGCAGAAGGTCGTCGTGATTGACGATGGGGAAATCGGCCGCGGGATGACTGGGCGGACGACCGCGCACCTCGCCAGCGCGCAGGATGATGGGTTCTACGAAATCGAGAGCCTGCACGGCGGAGAAGGAGCGCGCTTTGCGTATGAGAGTCACGCGGCGGCGGTCGGCCAGATCGAGGCGAACGTGCGCGATGAGAGGATCGACTGCGGCTTCGAGCGCCTGGATGGCTATCTCTTCGAACCGCCGAACCAGGGCACAGAAAACCTCCGCCAGGAATTTGAGGCAGCCGTGCGTGCGGGGGCGGATGTGGAGTGGGTGGAGCGGTCGCCGATCTCCGGGTTCGACACCGGGCCGGCGATCAGATTCGCGAACCAGGGTCAATTCCACCCGTTGCACTACCTGCGCGGTCTGGCGGCCGCGATCGAGCGTTACGGCGGCAAGATCTACACCGGCACGCGCGTCGTGGACGTGCAGGAGAGTGAGAACGGCGTGGCCAAGACGCAGGAGGGGCACACGATCCGCGCGCGTCACTTCGTCGTGGCGACGAACACGCCGACAAACGATCGCTTCGTCATCCACACGAAGCAGGCGCCCTACACGACGTACGTGCTCGGGCTGCGCGTGCCGAAAGGCTCGGTGACGCACGCGCTTTACTGGGACATGGCCGAACACGCCGGCCAGGAGGACAAGCCGATCGGGCAAGTTCCGTATCACTACGTGCGCGTGGCTGCTGGTGCTGATGGCGATGAAGTGCTCGTCGTCGGCGGCGAGGATCACAAGACGGGGCAGGAGGAGGGCTACGAGCAACGTTACCAAAACCTGGAGGATTGGACGCGCGTTCGCTGGCCCCAGGCGCAGGAGGTGGTGTTCCGCTGGTCGGGGCAGGTGATGGAGCCGGAGGATTACATGGGCTTCATCGGCCGTAATCCTGCAGACAAGGACAACGTCTATATCGCGACCGGCGACTCAGGGCAGGGGATGACGCATGGCTCGATCGCGGGCATCCTGATCCCGGACCTGATCATGGGTCGCGAGAACCGCTGGACGAAGCTCTACGATCCCTCGCGCCTGATCTTCAAAGGCATCGGCGACTTCCTGAAGGAGAACATCAACGTCGCCGCGCAATATCGCGATTACGTCACCGGTGGTGATGTGAAGTCGCTGGAGGAAATCCCCGCGGGTCAGGGTGCGGTGTTCCGGCGCGGCTTGCGAAAGGTGGCGTGCTACCGCGACGACTCAGGCACGCTCCACGAGATGACCGCGGTCTGCCCGCACATGAAGTGCATCGTGCATTGGAACCGGAACGAGAAAACGTGGGACTGCCCGTGCCACGGTTCGCGCTTCGATGCCATGGGGCATGTGCTGAATGGTCCGTCCATCGCTGATCTGGAGCCCATCGAGCGCGACGGCGCGTAGCCGTTCCACCTTCGTACGTCGGCTCTCGATCGCTCGACTTCCTGTCGTGATGCACGTCGACACGTTTCGCGCCTACTGCCTGAAGAAACCGGGCGTGGCCGAAGACTCGCCGTTCGGCCCGGAGCACCTCGTCTTTAAGGTTGGAGGCAAGATGTTTGCGCTGCTCGCCTTCGAAGAGATTCCTCCGACGGCAAATTTGAAGTGCGACCCCGATCTGGCGCTTGAGCTTCGTGACCGGTACGAGGAAGTCAGACCGGGATACCACATGAACAAGAAGCACTGGAACACTGTGCAGATCGATGGCGCCATCCCGCAGGGGGAACTGACCAGGATGGTCGACCACTCGTATGACCTGGTCGTGAAATCGCTTCCACGAGCGGAGCGCGAGCGATTCGTGGCGCGTTAGCCTTTACGCTGCCGCAGCCGCAGGTGAGACGCTGCGCAGCTCGATCTCACCGATGTCGAGTCGCAGCGCTTCGTGGGCGACATCGAGGAAGGCGTCCGGCGGATCGGTCAGTGCGACCTGCAGGTGTCCGGTGCGGCCGCTCGACGCGTTCAGGTCTTCGCGCACCAGCAATTCACGCACGGCGATCGCGCAGTTCTCGGCGCTGTCGACAAGGGTTACGCCGTCGCCGAGGAGCCGATGAATCGCAGGGCGTAGCAGAGGGTAATGGGTGCAGCCAAGCACGAGGGTATCGATGCCGGCTTCGAGGAGCGGGCCGAGGTATTGCATGAGCACCTTGTCGGTCACGTCGCTTTGCAGCCACCCCTCTTCGATCAGCGGCACGAGCAGCGGACAGGCGCGCGCGGTGACACGCGCCTGCGGGTTCAGCTCGTGGATGGCGCGCTCGTAGGCGCCGCTTTTGATCGTGGCACGCGTGCCGATCACGCCGATGTGGTTGTTGCGCGTCGCGGTGGCGGCAGCTTCCGCGCCGGGCTTGATCACGCCGGTGACGGTGACCGGCAACTCTGCCGTGAGGACAGGAAGCGCGAGGGCGGAGGCGGTGTTACAGGCGACGATGATGGTCTTGGCATCGCCGTCGAGCAGCAGCGAAGCGATCTCGCGGCTGTAGCGTTGCACGGTGCTGGGGCTCTTCCCGCCGTAGGGCACGCGCGCGGTGTCGCCGAGGTAGTAGATTGACTCGTTAGGCAACACGCTGCGCAACGCGGCGACGACCGTGAGCCCGCCGATGCCGGAATCGAAAACGCCGATCGGGCGGGAATCACCGCGCCGGCTGCCTGAGTCCTCGCTATTCGCCTGCACTGATGGAGACGGAAGGTTCTTCCGGAGCGACTGGTGTGACGGGCGGTGCGGCGTGCAACGGCTCGGTGATCGAGCGCGAATGCGCCGGCAGACTGGCGCGCGCGACGGTGAAACCTGCATTCCCTGACCTGTAGTTCACGGCCGCGTTGTAGTTTTGGATGCCCTGGGCGATCGCAGTGCCGAGTTGCTGGCGGTACTGCGGCGTCGCGATACGCTGGCCCTCGCCGGGATCGTTGAGGAATCCGCCCTCCACGAGAACGGCGGGGATCCTGATGTGACGCAGCACCTTGAAGCGCGCGTGGCGCACACCACGATCGTTGGCCGAGACGCGCGACAACACGGACGCGTGAATCGCAGCCGTTAGCGCGACGTTGTGCCCGTCCTGCGCGTTGCCGTTATCCGGCTGCGCATCAGCGGAGGCGGCGTGATGCCCGCCGGATTGGGTCGAGGGCACGCCTTCCGGTGCAAGCGCGTAGCTCTCTACACCAGCGCCGCCGGTCCCGGCATTGAAGTGGATGCTGACGAAGACTGCGTTGTTGAATCGGTTCGCAAACTCGACCCGCTCCTCGAGCGAAAGCCCCTGGTCTCCTGAGCGCGTCATCTCGACCGTGAACCCGGCGCGCTGGAGCTGCTCGCGCGCGATCAATGCGACCTCGAGGGCGAACCCTTTTTCGGTGCCCCACGCGTTCTTGGTCCCGATGTCAGTGCCACCGTGCCCGGGATCGAGCACGACGGTGTCGACCTTCTGCGCATTCTTCAGCCGGCTGGGACGCAAGACCGGCTCGACGATTTTTCCGACGTCTACCGCCGAGATCAGGCTTTCGCCGCCGTGCATTTCGAGCGGAAAGAGCGTGTAGAATTTGACGCCGTTGATGCGGATCTCGTTCGTCTCGGCGTGTGCCAGGATGCCACGCCGTTCGCTGCGCAGCGAGATGGTGCGGTTCGCATGGGTGTATTCTCCGAAGTGGTAGAACTCCGCCAGGTTCGCGAAGGAGACGTAATCGCGGCCGTTCTGCTTCACGATCTTCCATTCGGTCGCGGTCGCCGCGCGCGCGAGCAGGGCAGCCGCAACGACGAGGCCGAGCAGCTTTCCGGCTTTCATGAGCCGGGAAGGTGGCTTTGGCGGCGTAGCGCCGCAAGTTGTTTGGGCTCGGGCGCCTCGATGCGGATTCGATCAGCGCGTACGGTCATCCTGAGGCGGCGAAGCGCGCCGAAGGACCTCACGTGCTCGCACGGCGTTTTAGCGAAATCGAGAGCGGCGGCGACGAAGCGAGCGCGGTGACGAGCAAGATCAAACACCGCGCGTGAGGTCCTTCGTCGTCTACGCGACTCAGGATGACCGTGAGAGAGGGCATAGCTATGCGAGAATGCGATTGCGCACGAGCGTCAGCGCCTGCCGTCGAGTTGATTTCACCGCCGCCTCTCGGATGATTGGTGCGCCGTGGCCGAAATCCCCAAGACATACGACCCGAATGCGGTCGAACCGAAGTGGTATCAGCGCTGGATCGAGCGAGGCGACTACCGGGCGGACGCTACCTCGGAGAAGCCGCCGTTCTCGATCGTCATCCCGCCGCCGAACATCACCGGGGTCCTGACGCTTGGCCACGTTCTGAACAACACCATCCAGGATATCCTCGCGCGCCGTGCCCGCATGCTCGGTCACGAGGTGCTGTGGCTGCCGGGTCAGGACCACGCCGGCCTGGCGACGCAAAGCGCGGTCGAGAAGGCGCTGCGCAAGGCGGAGAAAGTCACGCGCCATGATCTCGGGCGCGAGGAGTTCGTGCGTCGCGTGTGGGAATGGCGCGAGAAACACGGGCGCATCATTTTCGAGCAGCTCCAGCGGCTGGGCGCGTCGTGCGATTGGTCGCGCGAGCGTTTCACGCTGGACCCGGAGTATGCGCGCGCTGTGCTCGACGTGTTCGTCGATTTGCACGCGAAGGGGCTGATCTATCGCGGGAAGCGGATGATCAATTGGGATCCCGCCGCGCTGACTGCGTTGTCGGATGAGGAAGTCATCCCGACGAAGCAGAAGGGCAGCCTCTATTTCGTGCGCTACGAACTCGTCGATGAACCCGGTCGCTTTCTCGAAGTGGCGACCACCCGCCCGGAAACAATCATGGCCGACACCGGCCTCGCGGTGCATCCGAACGACGAGCGTTATCGCGCACTGATCGGCTCATTCGTGTGGCGGCCGCTGGTGCGCGAGAAGCTGCCGATCGTTGGCGACGACGTGATCGATCTGGAGTTCGGCACCGGCATTCTCAAGGTCACACCAGCGCACGACAAAGTGGATTTCGAGATCGGCCTGCGACACAAGCTGCCGGTCATCGACGTGCTTCATCCCGACGGCAAGATCAATTGCCCGGACATGCCGGAGCTCGACGGGCTCGACCGTTTCGAGGCTCGCAAGCGGGCGGGCGAGTTGCTCGCCGAGCGCGGACTGCTGGCAAAGGAGGAGCCGCACGAAAACAATGTCGGCTTCAGCGAGCGCGCGGGCGTTCCGATCGAGCCACGGCTGAGCGAGCAATGGTTCCTGCGCTATCCGAAGACGGAGGAGGCGCTCGCAGTCGTGCGCGATCACCTCATCCGATTCTTCCCGGTGCATTGGGAGAAGGTCTACGAGCAGTGGCTCACGAATATCCAGGACTGGTGCATCAGCCGGCAGGTGTGGTGGGGCCACCGGATTCCGGCGTGGTATGGACCCGATGGCGAGATCCGCGTGCAGCTCGACTCGCCTGGCGACGGCTGGCGACACGACGAGGACACGCTCGATACTTGGTTTTCGTCCTGGCTGTGGGCATACGAGACGATGGATGCGGAGACACGCGCCAAGTTTTACCCGACCTCAGTACTTGTGACCGGGCCGGACATCATTTTCTTCTGGGTTGCCCGCATGATCATGGCGGGGCTGGAATTCCGGCCGGGCAAATCGGAGCGCGTCGAGGACAACATCGCCTTCCAGCACGTTTACCTCACCGGGCTGATCCGCGACAACAAAGGTCGCAAGATGTCGAAGTCGTTAGGCAACTCGCCCGACCCGCTCGACCTGATGGCGAAGTATGGTGCCGACGGCCTGCGCTTCGGGCTCATGCGCATCGCCCCGAGCGGCCAGGATATCCGGTTCGACGAGAAGCAGGTCGAGGAAGGGCGCAACTTCGCGACCAAGCTCTGGAACGCAGCGCGCTTGCGGCAGATGCATGGCGGCGCGACCGAAAGCGAGATCGATCGACGTCTGCTCACCAGCGACGACAAGTGGATCCTCCTGCGGCTGGACTCCGCGATCGTCGAGGTCTCCCGCGCACTGGACGAATACAATTTCAGCGAGGCGGCGCAGCGACTCTACGGCTTCTTCTGGGGTGAGTTTTGCGACTGGTATCTTGAAGCCAGTAAAGCGTCCCTCGGCTCACCCGTCGCCCTGCCGACGAACGGAAGCGCCGGGCACATCAACCCGCAGCCGCCGGAGAAGGTGAACACGCTTGCGGTGATTGACTTCGTGCTCGGTCATACGCTGCGCCTGTTCCATCCGTATATGCCGTTCATCACGGAAGAGCTGTGGCACGGGCTCGGGTTCAACGCTGATCTTCCGGAAGACCAAGGCGGTCGCACGATCCAGTTCGCGCACTGGCCGAAGCCGCTGGGCGACGAGTTCAAGGCGCACTACGGTCTCTCCGCTGGGGATGAGGAGTTTGTCGCGGCGAAGCAGGCCCTCGTGCTGGCCGGACGCAAGCTCCGCAGCGACTACAACATCGCGAGCAATAAGCGCGTGCGCTTTATTCTCGCGGCAAGTGGCGATGCTTTGCCCCAGGCGGAGCTCAAGGTCCTGCAGCAACTGCTGAACGCGACCGATCTGGATACGCCGAGCGACTATGCGGCGCCGCAAGGCACCCCGAGCAGCGTGACACCTTTCGGCGTGCTCTATATGCCGCTCGAAGGTCTGGTCGACAAAGCCGCGGAAGCCGAGCGGCTCGACAAAGAGATCGCGAAAGTGCTCGCGGAGATCGAGACGGTGCGGCGGAAGCTTGGCAACGAATCATTTGTGAACGGCGCGCCACCCGCGGTCGTGGCAGAGCATCGCAAACGCGAAGCTGACTTCGTTGCACGGCTGGCGCAGTTGCAGCAGCTGCGCGACGCTTTTTAGCGCGCGAGCGAGCGCCGGGTTGCTCTGGCGGCATCAGTTCGCGTATCGTGCGTCTGAGTCTTCCTCCCCCGCATGAGCCTCTGGAAAAAGCTGCTTTGGGTCGCAGTGTCGTTGCTCGGCCTCGGCGCGATCACCGTCCTCGCGCTCTCGCGTGGCGAGCAGGTCAACGCGCTCTGGATCGTCGTCGCCGGCATGTGCGCGCTCTCGATCAGCTACCGCTTCTACAGCAAGTGGCTGGCGACGAAAGTGCTCGTCCTGAATGACGAACGTGCCACGCCCGCGGTCGTGCAGGAGGATGGCAAGGATTTCGTGCCGACGAACAAGTGGATGGCGTTCGGCCATCACTTCGCGGCCATCGCCGGACCGGGGCCTCTCGTCGGGCCCGTGCTCGCCGCGCAGTTCGGCTTCCTGCCGGGCACGCTCTGGATTCTGATCGGTGCGACGCTCGGCGGAGGGGTGCACGACATGATTGTCCTCTTCGCGTCGGTTCGCCGCCGTGGGAAGACGCTCGGGCAGATGGTCAAGGAAGAGATCGGCCGCGGGGTCGGTGCGTTGGCGTTGATCAGCGTGCTCGCGATCATGATCATCCTGCTCGCGGTGCTCGCCCTCGTCGTCGTGCAGGCGCTGGCGAAAAGCCCGTGGGGCGTCTTCACGATCGCGACCACGATCCCGGTGGCGCTGATCATGGGCGTCGGCTTGAAGAGCGGGCGGATTAGCGTCGGCTGGATCACGGCTTTCGGTCTGCTCGGGCTCGCGTTTGGCGTCTGGGGTGGTCAGTTCCTGTCTCACTTCCCAACGATCGAAGCCTGGTTTCTCCGCGACGAAAAGTGGCTTGCCTGGGCGCTGATGGCATACGGGCTCGCGGCTTCGACGCTGCCTGTCTGGCTGCTACTCACGCCGCGCGATTATCTCAGCACGTTCCTGAAACTCGGGACTGTCGCCGTGATGGGGCTCGCCGTGATTCTAATCCGCCCGACGCTGCTGATGCCGTCAGTGACGCGGTTCATCGATGGCTCAGGCCCGATCTTCGCCGGACCGGTGTTCCCGTTCGTCTGCATCACGATTGCGTGCGGCGCTGTCTCGGGTTTTCACTCGCTGATCGCGTCGGGCACGACGCCGAAGATGGTGGCACGCGAATCGCGGATCCGTGACATCGGCTATGGCGCGATGGTCGTCGAGATGATGGTGGCGCTGATGGCGATGATCGCGGCTTGCGTGCTCGAGCCGGGCGAGTTCTTCGCCATTAACACGAAAGGCGCGCCGGCTGAAGTGGTCGCGAGGATCAGCGCGGCAGGGTTCCCGGTCACCGAAGCCGGCATGCAGCAGCTGGCGACGAATCTCGGCGAGAGCACGATGTTTGGCCGGGCTGGGGGAGCGCCGACTTTCGCCGTCGGCATGGCCCACATGTTCGCGCGGATCTCATCCAGCCCGACGGCGCTCGCCCTCTGGTATCACTTCGCCATCATGTTCGAGGCGCTCTTCATCCTGACGACGATCGACGCCGGCACACGCGTCGGGCGGTTCCTGCTCCAGGACTTGCTCGGCAATCTATGGAAGCCGCTCGGCAACACGCAGAGCTTGCCGGCGAACCTATTGTCGAGCGTGCTGCTCGTGGCGGCGTGGGGCTGGTTCCTCTATCAGGGCGTGATCGATCCGCTCGGCGGCATCAACAGCCTTTGGCCGCTGTTCGGCCTCGCCAATCAGTTGCTCTCCGTCGTCGCCCTCTGCCTCGGCACCACGATCCTGATCAAGATGGCTAAGGTGCGATACCTCTGGGTCACCGTTCTGCCGCTTTGCTTCATGGTGGCGGTGACGTTCTCCGCTGGGCTGATGAAGATCTTCTCGCCCGACCCGAAGCTCGGCTTTCTGAGCGGCGCCGATGCCCTCGCTGCGACCGCTGCGGCCGGTGCGCCGGAGAAGGCAGCCGCGTTGATCCGCCAGGCCGGAGTGTGGCGCTTCGACGCGTTTGTGGCGTTCGGATTTCTAACGCTGGTCAGCCTGATCGTGATCGGCAGCGCGATCGAATGGTGGCGCTTGCTCCGCGGCACGAAGCCGATCATCTCGCACGAAAGTGAGTTCGTGCCGCTCAGTCGAGCGCACTCCGCCGTCAGCTAGAGCACGATCAGCGCCGGCGCAGGGGAGCGACGATCTCCTGATCACGGCCGCGGACGAGCACCACGCGCCCATCTTCGATCGCCTTGACGGTGATCTGATACGTCGACGAGCCCATCTGCAACCCGAACACCTGGCCTTCGTTCATCACTTTGCCGTTGATGATGGCGAAGCGCGCACGGGGATCCATGACGATCGAGCTGACCAGAAACGCGCTCGGCGGAACTTCGGGACCAGCCACTTCGGTCGCTGGACCTGTGGCCCCCGCCTGCTTCGGGGTAGGTTTCCAGCCGATCGGCCAGAAGGGGCTGCGCCCGTTCTCTGGAATGGCGAAAGCGGACTTGTTCTTAATTTCGATTGCGGCGGGCGCAGGGATTCCCTCGCCAGACGCTTCGACGCTTGGCGGGGCGCTCACTGGGGCGTCGTTCGCAGTGGCGTCTGCTGCTTGTGCTGAGTGCAGCGCCAGGCTGGTGGCGACGATTGTGAAAATAAGGTTCTTCATCGCTTGAGAACGGTTGTGTTGATCGTCAGGCTGACCTGCTGGTATTGCGGGTTATTCGCGTCCGCTTTGATGCTCAGCCGGCTGATGTTCAAAAGTGGCTCGGTATTCTCCAGCTGCGCGAGCGCTTTGCCTGCGGTGGCAAAATCCGTCTGGGGGAGCTCGACCTGCCAGGTGTACCGCAGCCACTCGGCGAGTTCAGGTTGTTTGTAAGGACCGTTGGACTCGAGCCGCGCCGTGGACTTCTCGATCTGTTGGTTAACGAAAAACAGTTTCATGCGCGGCGGAAACCACGCGATCGGTGCACCCTCGGGGCTCAGCGCCTTGAACCCCGCAAATCGTGCCGTGGCCACGGTTGCCTGCTGCTCGAGGTTGCTCGCCTTCATCAATTCGGATTTTGACGATGCGATCTTGCCCTGCAGGTCAGCGGTCCGAGCCTCGGCCGCAGCGCGACTTTTGCTCAGCGGCCCGAGGAAGAAGCTCATGTAGACGTAGATGAGGCCGACGAAGCCGATCGCGCTTAGGATCAGCTTCTGGATCTGATCTTTGGAAAGCTTGTTCTGCGTAGGGCTCATGACTTTGGTGCGCGCGGGGTGGCGGTGGAGGCTTTGCCTTCCTCAGCGGTGAGGGGATTGAAGTTTACGGAGAGAACAAACCGGGCCATGGCCATGTTGGCGCCGGCGACGTTCACGATCGTATCGAGATCCTCGAGGGTTCGGAATTCCACCTTCACCTCGCTGTAGCTGCGCCCGAGTTGCTCGAGAAGCAGCTGCCGCAGCTCTTCAGCGGCGGCGCGGGGCTCACGGCCAGCGGCGATCCCCTCGATCGAGACGGTGACGAGCTTGGCGTCCTCGCTGACGTTCGCGTCGATGGTGGTGAGTTGCGCGTTGGGCGCGACGCAGAGCGAAAGCTTTTGCAGGAAAGGCGCCCAGAAGAACCGCCCTTCGATCATGGTGTCGAGCACGGTGGTCGTCTCGATGATGCCGTTGAGTTCCTTCGAGCGCTTCTGCGCCGCAGTCACCTTTGGCTCCACCCGCGACCAGTCAGCTTCCACGGCTGCGAGCTGGCTCTTGACGCCGAGCGTCTGGTAGCCTTTCCACATGTAGAAGAGGATCAGGAGCGCGGCGATAGCGCCGAGCGCCATCATGCCGAGCTTGAGCGGATCGCGTTGGCGTTGACGCTGCTCGGCGATCTCCTCGTGCAGGAGGTTGAGATGAAGAGCCATTGAGGGGGTGGTTAGTTCCGCAGGTATTCGAACGCCGCGCCGCATGCGACGTTAAGCGAGACAAATTCACTGGGCAGCGCCTGGCGCTTCGCTGCGGGGAGAGCGACCTCGCAGGTTTCGAGCGGGTCCCAAATTTCGCAAGGCAGGCCGAGCTCATCGCTGAGCGTCTGGAGGATGGTCTCCGTCTTGGCCAGGCCGCCCGAGACGAAGATGCGGTGGATGCTCTCTTCGCGTTGTCCTTCGAAGAACCCGATCGAGTTGCGCACTTCGGTGGCGAGACGGGTCAGGGAGGTGCGGCAGATTTCCGTCATCCCGCCGTCGCCTTCTTCCATCATGAGCTTGGCCGCGTTTGCATCGAGGGCACCGTCGGCGGTGAGCGCCTGGGTGAGCGACTTACCGCCGTAGTCAATGCTGCGGACGAGCACGAGCTCCTTCTTGCTGCCGATGAGCACCGTGCTTTGCAGGTGGCCCATATCGAGGAGCAGGAACGTGTCGTTCTCGAAAATCTGCGGGTAGGCGAGTTCGAAGGCGTTGAACGAGCAGACCGGCGCGAGCTGGAGGATGTCCGCGGAGACGCGCGTTTTGCTCATCGCGTCGGTGATTTGTTTCACGTGCGGACGCAGCATGCCGCCGACGAGGTACTTCTTTTTCGGCACCTGGTAGCCGCCTTCTCCGTTGCTGCTGCCGTTCGAGTGGCCGTTGCTGCCGTTTGTTCCGTTGGAAACGGCGGCGCAATCGAGGACGAAATCTTTGCACTCCTGGTTCAAGACGGCGAGGCCGTTGAGGCGAAGCGCGTTGCGGAGCAAATCCACCGGCGTGTCCGGCTGCTCGATGATGCGCAGTAGCGATGACGGATCCGACACTGCGATCGCACAGCCTTTCGCGGTGCCGAGCTCCTTGAGCAGAGCCTTCAGCTCCTGGGCGAGGTCGTCGGCGCTCTGCATGTCCTCGGGCACTTGGCGCGAGGCGTAGCTCGTGAGGACGTAGCGCGCGTCACCCTTGCGGTGGAGGACCACCCCTTTGAAGACGTGCTTCCCGAGATCGATGCCTATGACTGAGTTGCCGCGTTTCGCCATGATGGTGCAATCCCATGTAGCGGGAAACGTGCCGACCCTGATTTTTTCTCCCCGATGTGGCCTCTGCGCGCAGTGTCGCCGTGCTTGTGCGAAGCACCGGCGGTGACGTCGTACGCGTGCGCAGGCGGTTTGACACAAACGCCTCTACACACGGCCGGCGTACCTAAGCCGCCGCGGGCGCGTGGTAGCCGAAGAAGCCGCGGTCTTTGATGATCTTGGCCACCTCCGGGGGCACCATCGTCTCCCAGGCGGGATCGCCTGATTGGATCTTCACGAGCGCTTCCGGCGGATGGATGCTGAGATACTCCGGATTGTAGTCGGTGATCTCCTGGATGAACTCGTTGTCGATCAGGTAGTGGAACAATGAGCGCAGATTCGGCGCGACTGGCATTTTGTGCGCAGTGATCAGCTCACCGGTCTCCTCGTCGATCACGGGATAGACGTAGAGCTTCAGCCCGCTTTTGAACATGCGACCAAGCGCCTCGAGAATGCCGCCTTCGAGGTTCAGGTAGTACTTTTCGTCGAAGATCTCCATCAAACTCGGCACGCCCATGACGAGGCCGATCATGCGATTCGTGTAACGCGCGAGGTAGGCCGCCAGCCGGTAGTATTCGCCGAATTTCGAGATCAACACCGTCCGCCCGAGCGCGCCGAGGATGTCGACCCGCGCGAGAAAGTCGGCGTGGTTCAACTGGCCCTCGGACAAGAGATTCTCGAGCGTCATCTCCATCAGCACGATCAAGTCGCTTTCGGTATAATTGCACTGCTTGAGGAACGCTGGCCGCGCGCCGTTCAGCATGTCATTTGTCGCGTAGGTCACCGGCCGGAAGCTGCCGCGCTCGACGAGAATCGCCTTTTTGTAGAACACCTCGGCCGGCTGCACCGTCTCGCCATCCGCAGTGAACATGACCGCGTTGGTTAGTCCCTGGCTCACGAGCTGGAGGCTCATCAGGCGATTGTCGACCTTCGCGTAGGCGGGGCCCGAGAACTTGATCATGTCCACCTGGATTCGCTCGTCCGCGAGATTCTCCTGCAGCGACGCGATCAGCTTCTCCGGCTGGTGATAGTAAAACGCGCCGTAAAGCAAGTTCACACCGACGACGCCGAGCGCTTCCTGCTGGTCGACGTTTGTCTCATCTAGCATCCGCACGTGCACGATGATCTGGCTCGGCTCTCCGCGTGTCTCGGTCTGGAACCGCACACCAAGCCACCCATGCGACTCGTTGTGCTGCTTGAAGCTGCGCGCCGCCACTGTGTCGGCGAAGACGAAGAAGGTGCGCTCGCTGCCGAGCTTTGCGTCCAGCCGCTCCACCAGCAGCTCGAACTCGTGGTCGAGCATCTTCTGCAGACGCGCGCGGCTGACATATCGGTCCGTCGAGCCGTAGATCGCGTCGCTGAAGGTCATGTCGTAGGCCGACATCGTTTTGGCCACGGTCCCCGCTGCACCACCGACATGGAAGAAACGGCGCGCCACTTCCTGCCCGGCTCCGATCTCCGCAAACGTGCCGTACTTCTTCTGATCGAGATTGATCTGGAACGCCTTCTTGTTGGTGCCGACGTCCATCTCTGCGTTCATACGGCTTTCAAGATGTGGACAAATCGGGCCATCTCAACCGCCGCTGGAAACGGGCACGTCGAGCGAAGTCGAGACATCCCGTGGCGGAACGTTTAGGTGCGCCACGGGATTCTTCGACTCCGCTTCGCTTCGCTCAGAATGACCGCTCGGCTTTGCTCGCGGTATAATCCGGAATGTTACAGGTCTTCGGCTGCCGCTTCGGCGACTTCGATCGTGTTCGGCTCCTCAGGTAGCTCGTCGAGCATCTCGAGCCCGAACCGCTTCGCCACGTCCGGCGCATATCGCTGCAGATCTCGCCTCAGCCGGAGCAGGGCGAGGTCCTTGGATTTCGCTTCGATCATGACGTCGAACTCGAAGCCCTTGAGCAGACGCATGAGCGCGATGAACTCGAATGGCTGGCAGAAATCCGCGTGCCCGGTCCAGACCGGCGGCTGCAGCACCAGCTTCTTCTTGCGGCTGTTCGCCACCTTGCGCTTCAACTGCCGCAGCTCCGTGCGCGGCGACGAGAAGTGAATCTTCGGCCGCACGCCTTTGGGCCACGTTGCGAGGAACCGCTCCACCGTCTCGCGCAGGTCGAGCTGTTCCGGGTTGTGACACCAGAAGTGTTGATGATCGAAGATCAGCGGAACGCCGGTCATCTTGTGGATCTTCAACACGTCGGCTGCGCTGTATCGCAGGTCGTCGTTTTCGAGCACGAGACGGCGGCGGATTGCTGGCGAGAGCAGCTTGTAGGTCTCCACCCAGCGCGCGCGTCCCGCGTCCGTGTCGCCATAGGTTCCGCCGGCATGGACCACTACGACCGCCTCGGGCCCGAGCTCCATGCGATCGAGCATCTCCGTCTGCGCGGCGAGATCGGCCACGCTCTTCTGCACGAGCACCGGATCGGGGCTGTTCAAGACGATGAACTGCGACGGGTGAAACGACAGCCGCACATCCAGCGACCGCGCCCGTCCGCCGATCGCCTTTAACTCATCGGCGCATTCCTCGATCATCCCGTGGAACTGCGGCATGTCGGGGTGGGTGACGTAGGGCGCGAGGTCCGATGACATCCGATACATCCGGATATCGTTCGCCTCGAGATGATCGAGGATCTTCTCGAGGTAGCGCAGCGAGACACGCAGATGCGGCTTCTGCTGCCAGCGCCGCGTGTCGTTGCTCTTCAACGCACCGGCTGCCAGCACCTTGACGGGAAAGCCCAGCTTGAGCGGGCTGCCGCTGCTCGTGCGCCTAACGACTGCGCTTCTTGAGCGCGCTCGCTTTGTGCGCTGCAACGCCACCGGATTTTTTGCTTTCGACAAGGTATTGCGGGTTCTCTTTCGACGCGGCGACGACGTGCGATTTGATCTTCGTCTTCGAGCTCAGCTTCTTCTTCACCGTCCCGGAGGTTTTGCCCTGCGATGTTTGCCACTCCACCTGGTCACCAGTTTTCAGCGTCTTGGCCACAGTGGATCTTCGCTTCGGCGGCAGCCGCGGATGCGGCGGAATCTACAAGCGAACGAGCTCGGCCGATTGCGCCGGAATCCAGCCGCGCAACTCGTTGGGGAGCGCGACGTACATCCAGTCGCCTCGCGTGCTGAGAACCTTGATCTCGCTCCCGGGCGGAAGCGTAAGGACTGTGTTCGCGTTGTCGGCTGTGGCGAGCCGCGCGTCCACTTTGTTGTCGATCACGATCGCAAGCGCCCGGCCGCGTGTGCCGCTCTCGAGCGCATAAGCGCAAGAGACGCCAACCACGCAGCTGAGCACCCCGACTACGCACGCCGTGATCAACAGCACAGAGCGTCGACGGCGGAGGACGAGCGCGGCAGCTGCCAACGCCAGGACCCAGAAGCCGATCGTTGCTGTCACCACATAGTGAGTGGTTGTCGCGCGGCTCGCGAAGGCTTCCCACCTACTCTTGCGAAGCTCGAGCGCCCGGGCTTTCTCACGCGCCAGGCGCACGTTCGCCGCTGCCTCCGGATGGCGCGGCTCCAGTGCGAGCGCGCGCTCGTAATTTAAAATTGCGCGCCCGAGGTCTCCGGCGCGATACCAGGCATTCCCCAGATTGTAGAAGACCGGCGCGCTCGTCGCGCCTGCCGCGACCGCCGTTTGGTATTTCTCCGCCGCTTCTTTGAACCGCCCTGCAGCGTACTCGGTGTTGCCATCGGCAAACGCGTCAGCGCGCGCGTCACTGAGCATTGCCACCACGAGCAATACGCAGCAGCAAAGAATGCGGCTAAGTCGCTCGCCACTCATGCGCGCAGGTTCTCCACCAACTCCAGAATCTCGCGCTGATTTTCGGGCGAGATGGTGTGCCCGCCATTGCGGCTGCCGCTGTAGCGCAGCTCATCGCTTTGCTCGAACAGCTGACGCAGCTGCGCGCTCTGCTGCTCATCCAGCCGGAACGCCGTCGCTGCTGTTTCCGCATCCACGAGGTTTGGGTCGACGTTCTTCGCCAATGCTGTTTTTAGCTGCACTGTACGCGACGCATCGGCGAGGTACTCGCGGGGGGCAGCGCCATTCGCGCGCAGCCGCCGCTCCAGCTCGGCAGCTTGGTGCTGCAGATCGGCAGTTCTTTGCGCGTCGCGATTTGCCAGCCGCCTCTGACGCATTCTCCACGCGACGAGACCGGCGAGCGCCGACAACGGCACCAATTGCGCGAGCCAGAAAGCTGGCCGCGCGTGGAGAGGCGCGAATGTCTGGCGCGCAGTCGGGCGCTCGCTCAGCTGATAAAGGATGTCGCGCTCCTGCGGCGCGGGGGTAGGAGTCGGCGCGATCGCGGGAGTCGCCGTCTGCGGAGCTGCTGCGGCCGCGGCGGGCGTTGCGGTCGGCGCTGCGCCGCCTTCGACACGAAGCGGGAGGTCGGCGCTACGCAATGAAACGTAAGTCTCTTTCACCGGGTCGAAGAACGTGAAGACGAGCGGCGGCATCTTGTCCTTTCGCTCCTTCGGACTCACGACGGTCTCGAAGGTTTTGGTGCCGCTGATCCCGACATCGTCGTCCTGGCTGAACTTGTCGGAGGGCGGATACTTGTGCCAGCCGGCCTCGTTCTCCAGCACCGGCGCAGTCACGCGGTCGAAGTTCCCGCGCCCGATAATCGCAGCCGTCACGGTGATGGGATCTCCGACCTGCACCTTCTTCGGATTCGCATCGCTCTTCATCGCGAAGGTGCCGACTGCTCCCCCGAAAGTCGGAGGTGCATTCGGCGGCAGCGGCTTCACTTCCACGGTTGTCGCTTGGCTCTTGAGGTTGATCTCCTTCGGCACCGAAGGGCTCAGGAACGGATCGTTTAATAACTGGTTCAGCGGATCGGACGGATCGTCGAACAAAGACCGTGGGAGGGTAGGACTGCGCGGCCCCCCACGCGGGACTCGCACCACCGGCTTGATCTCCGCCGGTCCGATCTCGAGCTTGCCCGCGCGCACCGGCGAGATGGCCGTTTTAAAGATGAACACCTGGTAGCTGCGGCCATTGATGGTCTCGATCGTTTGTCGCGGTTCCGGCATTTTCTGCGTGGTAAATCCCTGACCCGCGATCTGCATCCCGCTCCCGAGCGAATCAACCGGCGCGCGCATGTTCAATCCCAGCCGGATCTGCACCGGAATCATCTCGCCGACGTAGGCGACCTGCTTCGGCAACACCATCTCGATGAAGCCGATCTTCGCCGGGTCCACCGCGCCGGCATCGTCGCGGCCGCCGCCTCGACGGGAGGACCTGCCGGGCGAGTCCACCACATTGAGCGAGAGCGCCGGGGTCTTCATTGCTCTGCCGGCGACCTCCACAGTCTGCGGAGGGATAGTGAACGTCCCCGTGCGCAGCGGCATGATCGTGTAGTTGTAGGTGAAGCTGTAGCTCACGCTGAAATTCTGCATCTGATACTGCCGCGACACGCCCGCCGAGCGGATGTCGAGACCGTCGACGTTGATCTCGCCGGGCGGCTTCGGGTTCGACGCGCCCGTGACCACGATCTGTAGCTGAACCGGATTACCGAGCCCGGTCTCCGAGCTGTCGAGTACAGCGGTGACACTCGGTTGCTGCGCGAGGGCGACCGGGGCGCTCAGAAACAGCGCGAGCACCAGCCACACTGTCATTCCGACCGAAGCGAAGCGCAGTGGAGGAATCCCGCGGCTCCACCCACCGGTAGCGCCACGGGATTCCTCGACTTCGCTCGGAATGACGCGAGGCGGCGAATCCAGCGGCGTGACATGTGGAGCGCTGTTCGAAGCGGTGGGTGCAAGGGCGCGCGTCATCGGCTTACCAATCATTATAGACGCGCCGCGAAGCCTTGCGTTCATCCAGCTGCACACGCTGTTCTTCGTCGCGCATGGCCCGCAGAAGACGCTCGGCCTGCTGTGGGGTCATGCGTGCTTCTTCCATCGCCTCCGCTTCCGCGCCGGCCTCCGCGTTCTGCTCGGCTTGCTCCTGCGGCGCGCCCTTCACTTCACCTTCGAGCTTCTTCGCTGGTGTCGCGGAAGGCGTGCCCGTCGGCGGCGAATCGGAATCGCCACTCTCCCCTTCTCCTTCGCCCGGTGATGGCGACGGAGCCTGCTCCTGTTCGCCCGGAGTCGGCGATGCGCCTTCTTCGTCGCCGGGTGATGCGCCGGCCTGCGGGCTTGGCGAAGCACCGGGCGACGGGGCGGGGGATGGCGACGGCGAGCCGCTCGGCTTTCCCTGTGGGGATGGAGACGGCGTTTGGCCGGGCTTTTCCTCTTCGCCAGAGCCCTGTTCCTTCTGCTCCGACTGATCCTGACCCTCCTCCGGCTTCTTGTTATCGCCGCTGCCGGACTGGTCCTGCTGTTGCTGCTGTTGTTGCTGATCCTTCCCCTGCTGGTCCTGCTTCTTCTGATCCTTCTTCGCCTGCTGGTTCGGAGAGGGCGAAGGCGTCGGGCTCGGCTGTTGCTCCTGCTGCTGCTTTAGCTCCTCGATCTTCCTTTTGACGAACTCGGCGTTCTCGTTCGCCTCCTTGCTCTCGGGTTCGATCTTCAGCGTGTGCTCGTAATGCTGCAGCGCGTTCTGCCAATCGCCGAGCTTCTTGTCGTTGCCCTTCTGCGTCTCGCCGCGCTGATAAAGTGTGTTGCCGAGATTGTAATGGCTGCGGCTTTGCAGCTGCCGGTCGGGCGAGAGGAGCGCCTGGCTAAACGACTGCAGCGCCTTGCTGTAATCCTTCATCTTGTAAGCGGCCGCGCCGGAATCGAAATGGAGCTTGTCGGCTGCGTGGGTGTTTGGGTGCTCCTTTAGCGTCTGCTGGAAGTGTTCGTAGGCCTCGGGGAAACGCTCGTTACGGTAGGCTTCCAACCCCGGAGCCGCCGCGAGCGTGGCATGCGCGCCGAACATCAACACCGCCGCCGCGGCTGCTGCGGTTGCTTCCCGGCGGACCGGCGAGACGGCGCGTCGTCGTGCGGCTTTGCGCTCATTCATCAGCAGCGACGCTGCCAGCGCGAGCAACGCTGCGCCGAGTGGCCATTGATACCGCTCGATGGGCTGCCGCGACACGCGATCCTGGATGTCGCCGGCCTGCATCTTCGCGAGGCCCTGCTCGTAGAGCTGCTTCATGGTCGCAGGTCCGCCTGCGAGGTGGAGATAGGTGCCACCGGTCGCCTCAGCGATCTCGCGCAATCGTTTCTCGTCCAGCTTCGACTTCACGACCTGGCCGCTACCGTCCTTCACGAACGCTGTCGTGCCACCGGCGCCGGTCAGCGGAATCAACGATCCCTCCGGCGTCCCAACACCAATGGTGAAAATCTTCACGCCGCCATCCGACGCTGCCTTCGCCACCTTGACGGCGTCGCCCGAGAGTTCCTCGCCATCCGTGAAGATGATGAGCGCACGATTGCCGATCGCCGACTGCCCAAAGGTGCGTGTGGCGAGTGTGATCGCGTCGGCGATGTTCGAGCCGCCTTCCGGGATGATGCTGGTGTCGAGATCGTTCAACGATTCGACGGCCGCGTCATAGTCGATCGTGAGCGGCGCTTGCAGGAACGAGCGACCGGCGAACGCAATCAGTCCGATGCGATCGCCGCGGAGTTCGTTGAAGAGATCCTGCCCCGCCAGCTTCACGCGCTGGAGACGGTTCGGCGCGACATCGTTTGCCAGCATGCTGCGCGAGGTGTCGACCGCGACGAGCAGGTCGAGGCCTTTGCGTTTTACCTCCTCATAGCTGTAGCCCCAGCGCGGCTGCGCGAGGCTCAGGATCGCAAGCGTCACGCCGGTGAGGATCAATGCGAACCGCACCCGGCGGCGAAAAGGATTCACCGCGGATCCGAGTTGTGGCAGCAAGCGCGCCGAGACGAACTCGCGCAGCTTCGCCGCACTGCGCGCTTCGGCACGCATGAACAACAACCCGAGCACCGGCACGGCGAGCAAAGCCCAGAGCCAATGCGGTGCACCGAAACTCACGGCAGCTTCCTCCAGAGCGTTTGCGACAGGAGCACCTGCGCGACGAGCACGCCGCAGCCGGCCATGATGCAGACCGGGAACAGGTCGCGGTATTGCTGGAGCTTCTTCACGCTCACGGTCGACTTCTCCATCTGATCGATCTCGCGGTAAATCTCCTCCAGCGACTCCGTGTCCGTGGCCCGGAAGAACTTCCCCTCCGCGATGCGCGCGACTTCCTTCAGACCCGCTTCATTGAAGTGCACGGGCTGGTTTTGGTAGAGCATGTTGCCGGAGAGATCGGTGAGGAACCCGCCGCGACGATCGGGCACGGGAGCGGGCGCAATGCCGTTGATGCCAGCCCCGATTGCATAGAGCCGAATCCCGAGCGCCTTGACGGCCTCGGCCGCGGTGTTCGGCGGGATCTTGCCGGCGTTATTCTCGCCGTCGGTCAGCACGATGAGCACTCGGCTCTTCGCCTTTTTGTCATTGAGCCGGCTCGCTCCCGCCGCCATGCCGGAGCCGATCGCGGTGCCGTCTTCGACGAGGCCGACCTTGAGGCGGTCGAGGTTCTGGATCAGCCAATCGTGATCGAGTGTCATCGGGCTGACGACGTACGGTCGGCCCGCAAAGGCGATGAGCCCGATCCTGTCGTTAGGCCGCTTCTCGATGAACCTGCGCGTCACTTCGCGCACCGCCTCCACGCGGGTGGCCTGATCGCCGCCGACGGTAAAATCCTTGATCAGCATCGAGCCCGAGACATCGAGCACGAGCATGATGTCGATGCCGCTCGCCTCGACCTGCGTCAGGGTCTTGCCAAGCCGCGGCCGCGCCATCGCGATGATGAACATGGCGAGGCTGAGAAGCAGCAGCGCGCGCAGCAATTTACCGACGCGCGACTTGCTCGATTTGCCGAGGCCGCGCAGCACCGTCGTGGAGGAAAAGATCAACGCCGCCGCCGGCCCACGCTGGCCGCGCAGATAGGCGAGCACCGGCAATGCCAGCAACAGCAGCAGCACCCACGGGTGCTGGAAGGTCAGCGCCGTATCGGCGGGCCACCAGTCACGCAGCAGGTTCAAGCCGGCCTCCTTGCACGAAGCGCGTTGCTTCCTCGAGCAGCAACTCGCTGTCAGCTGTAGTCGCGTCGTAGCGCGCGAACTTGATCAAATCGCATCGCGTCAGAAAATCGCCGAGGAGCGATTTGTCCTCTTCCGAGAACTGCGACTTCGAGGTAAGCGATTCGAGAAACTCGACGGATGTCTGCCGCGTCATCGGCAGCTGATAGTGCTGCATCACGTACTGCCGCAGAATATCCGACACGCGGATGCTGAACTCGTACGGGCTGAGCGCCGTGATCTCGTGGCGGACGCGCTGGAGCAACTCGAGCGCACGGGTGCGCGGCGTCTGCTCCGGCTTCGGTTTGCGCAACCAGCGCCATACGAACCAGCCCACCAGCCCCAGCAGGGCGAGCACGAGGAAGCTGCCGGCGAACACAACCCACGGCGGGATGAGCGAGTAATCAACCGGCGGCGAGATGTCGTGCAGCTGTTCCTGGGCGAGAAAGAGGGGCATGGTCGATCAGGTTCATCGCACCGCCATGCGGCGCTCGCGTGCTTTGAAAAACGAACGCAGACCGGGCAGATAGTCACGCCCGGTCTGCAGCGAAATCGTATCGATATTGCTGCGATGCAGCGTGCGCTTCAGGTGCGCAGCTTGCGCTTCGACGAGCTCCGCGAAGTGCGTGCGGGTCGCGCGGTCAGACGTGTTGATCTCGATCTGCTCACCCGTCTCGGCGTCTTCGAGGGTAATGATGCCGACGTTCGGGAAAACCTTCTCGCGTTCATCCTGCACGTGGATCGCGATCACGTCGTGGCGTCGACCGCTGACGGCGAGCTCGCGCGAGAAATCGCCGGCCTGAAAGTCTGAGATGAAGAAGACGACCGCGCGGCGGCTGACGACCTGGTTCAGATACTGCAAGGCCAGCGCCGGATCGGTGCCGCGTTGTTGCGGCTCGAAAAACAGGATCTCGCGAATCAAGCGAAGGGTGTGCGAGCGGCCCTTCTTCGCCGGGATGTAGAGCTCAACTTTATCGGTAAACAGCAGCAGGCCGACCTTGTCGTTGTTCCTGATCGCGCTGAACGCCAGCAGACACGCGACCTCCGCTGCGAGCTCGCGCTTGGATTGCGTGGTGCTGCCGAAACTGCCCGACGCGCTGACATCCACGACGAGCAGCACAGTCAGCTCGCGTTCCTCGGTAAACTTCTTCACGAACGCGGTGCCGAGGCGCGCGGTCACGTTCCAATCGATGGCGCGGATCTCGTCGCCCGGCTGATACTCGCGCACTTCGTCGAAGTTCATGCCACGACCTTTGAAGACGCTGTGGTAGTCGCCCGCAAAGACGGTCTGCACGAGCCCTTTCGTTTTGATCTCGAGAGCGCGGATCTTCTTCAGAATTTCCGCGGGCGTTTGCTGCGCCTGGCCGCTGGAGCCTCCCCCGCCGTCATCCCGAGCGAAGCGAAGCGGAGTCGAGGGATCCCGTGGCACTACCGAGAACCTCCCGCGGAACGGAATGCGTACATCTCATCAAACAAATTGCGCCATTCGGGATTGGAGCGCGCGATCAGCAGTTCCTTCTTACTCCGGCTCCACCGCTTCAGCTGTTTCTCGCGCGCAATCGCGCTTTCGGGATCGGGATATGTCTCAAAGTGCACCAGCTTGTGTGCGTGGTACTGCTTCGCGAAAGCGCTGCCTTCACCGAGCGAATGCTCGCTGCAGCGACGCTCGAGGTCGTTCGTAACCCCGATGTACAACACGATGTGGCGATCTCCGTTGGTAAGCATGTACACGAAGTAGTTCTGATGTGTCATCGGGAGCTGCTCGCTTTCGCCACGGGATTCCTCGACTTCGCTTCGCTGCGCTCGGAATGACGGCGGGGGCGACGTCTCATTATGGGACCGGCAACCCGGCGAAGATGCGCTCGACGATCTTCTCGCTCGTGATCGACTCCGCTTCAGCTTCGTAGCTGACGATGACGCGGTGACGTAGCACGTCCGTGCCGATGCTCTTGATGTCCTGCGGCGTGACGTAGCCGCGGCCGTTCAGGAAGGCATGCGCGCGCGCGGCGAGAGCGAGGAAGATGGTCGCGCGAGGCGAGGCGCCGTAGCGAATCAGGCCGTCGAGCTTCAGGTTGTACGTCGCCGGTTCGCGTGTCGCCCAGACGACATCGACGATGTAATCCTTTACGCGGTCGTCGATGTAGATGCTGTTCACGACGGAGCGCGCGTTGATGATCTGCTGCGGATCGACGACCGGCGTAACGCTCAGGTTCGGTGCTGACGTCGCCATCAGATCAAGGATGCGGCGCTCCTCGGCCTTCGCTGGATAGCCGACGTTCAGCTTCAACATGAAGCGGTCGAGCTGCGCCTCCGGCAGCTGATACGTGCCTTCCTGCTCGAGCGGGTTCTGCGTCGCGAGGACGAGGAATGGATCGGAAAGGGGATACGTCGTGTCGCCGATCGTGACCTGGCGTTCCTGCATCGCTTCAAGCAATGCGCTCTGCACCTTGGCGGGCGCGCGGTTGATTTCATCTGCCAGGATCAGGTTCGAGAACAGCGGGCCAAGTTTGGTCGTGAACTCTCCGCTGCGCGGATTGTAGATCAGCGTTCCGATCAGGTCGGCGGGCAGAAGATCGGGCGTGAACTGCAAACGCTGGAAGCCCGTTTGAATCGCGGCCGCCATCGTTTTCACCGTCAGCGTCTTCGCCAAACCGGGCACGCCTTCGAGCAGGATGTGACCGTTGGCGAGCAAGCCCAGCAGCAGGCGATCGACGAGATATTTCTGGCCGATCACAACGTGGCCGACCTGCTCCCGGAGGGCAGGAATCCATTGGCCGAGCTCCTGCACTTCGCGGGTGATTTCCTGCGTGGACTTCATAAGAATGGTTGAGACAGGAGCAGCGGGGGAATGTTCGATCAAACTCTTCCCTCGCACGTGCTTCGTCGGGCCGCGAGCACACGCAGACGAATCACTCGTTGCGCGTCTGGGTGCGGGCGCGACAGGTGAGGAGCACCGGCAAACCCGGATACGGCTCGGCCGCGCGGATGCGGCCTTCGAGGTACCGCCCGTACGGATCGCTCAGCAGCTTCGGCTGGTTAACGAAGAGGATGAACTTCGGCGGATCGATCGCGCGGCCGGGTTCTCCCGCCGATTGTGCGGCGTAGAAGATCTTGAGGCGTTTGTTGCCGATGGTGGGCGGCAATGTTTCATCTAGGGCGGCGCGCAGCATTCGGTTCAGCACGCCGGTGCCGATGCGCACACCAGCGGCGCGCTTGATCTCGGAGATCATCGCGAAGAGCTGCGTCACGTTTTCACCGGTGAGCGCGGAAGCGATCAACACCGGCGCATAGTCGAGGAAGAACAAGTTTTCACGCGTGGTGGTGACGAGCTCCTTCATCGCGTCCTTCGCGCCGCGCGCCGGCTTCACGAGGTCCCACTTGTTGAGGATCACGATAGAAGGCTTCCGCGCTTCCTGGATGAGCCCGGCGATCTTCTTGTCTTGTGAGGTGACGCCGCTCGTCACGTCGATCACGAGCACACAAAGATCAGCCCGCCGGACGGTGCGCTCCGCACGCATGACGCTAAACACTTCCACCGAGGTCGAGTGTTTGCTGCGCGCCCGCATGCCGGCTGTGTCGATGAGCAGGAACTTCTCGCCATCACGCTCATACTCTATGTCGACGGCGTCGCGCGTGGTTCCCGGTATGTTGCTCACGATCGTGCGTTGATCCTTCAGCACGGAGTTGATGAGCGACGACTTGCCGGCGTTCGGTCGGCCGATGATCGCCAGCGCGACAGGCGGTTTTGTCTCGGGCTTCTCGCCGTCGCCTTCTGGCGCGTCCGGCGGAAGCAGCGCGTCGATCGTTTCGAGCAATGTCGAGATGCCGCGTCCATGTGCGGCGCTGATCGGCAGCGAGGCGGTAAAATTCAGCGCGGCAAAATCCGACTCAAGGTCCTCGTGTTTCGGATCGTCGATCTTGTTCATGACGAGAACGACTGGGGTGCGTGCCTTGCGCAACATCCGCGCGAGCTCTTGATCGATCGGCGCGAGGCCGTGTTGGGCATCGACAACGAACAGGATCACATCGCTCTCGCGCATCGCGGCATCGGCCGCAGCTCGGACTTCGGCGTTTAACTCGGTCTCGCCCGCACCGCCGATTCCACCCGTGTCCCAGATCAGAAAGGGCCGACGCCCGCGGGTTGCCGGCGCAGCGAGGCGATCACGAGTGATGCCCGGTTGATCATGGACGATCGCAATGTTGCGGCCGGCCAGCCGGTTGAAGAGCGCGGACTTGCCGACGTTCGGCCGCCCGACGATGGCGACTTTCCCGGCGTAATTCGGCGTGCTTGCGCGTTCCATGATTCTTGTGCGGCAAGGGCGCGATGCCTCAGCCGACTTTCGCGTTCGCGTGGCCGCCGGCGTGCAGCTGCCGCATGCCATCCATGACGTAGATGACGCCGGAGATGAACGTGAAGAAGCCTGCTGCCGCGACGACGTAAGTCAGCGGAAAGAAGTGCAACTGTAGCATCACCCAGGCGATTGCCATCATCTGCAAAACGGTCGCGACCTTGCCGGTCCAACTCGTGCGCACGACGACGCGGCCGTTCAGCAGGTGGAGCACGGCGCTGCCGACCAGGATGACCGCGTCGCGCGAGATGACGAGGACGGGAAACCAGACCGGGAACTGCCCGTAATCCGGATTGCTCGCGCTCCAGTTACTGATGCTGAGGGTGATGATGCCGCTCAAGAGCAAGCCCTTGTCCGCGATCGGGTCGAGGATGACGCCGAGCGAGCTGCGCTGGTTGTAACGCCGCGCGACATAGCCATCGAGCCCGTCACTTGCGGCAGCGACGAGGAAGATCATGATCGCGGTGAAGCGCTGCCATTCGAGCGGCTCGCCGCGGGCCACGGTTTGGCCGTAGTAGATCGCCATCGTGACGAACGCGGGGATCAGCAAAATGCGAACGATGGTGATCTTGTTAGCCGTCGTCATGATGACCGCGAGGAGCGGTTTAGACGTGCAATCGCTGCCATGAAGTTGCAACGGAATTCTCGCCGCCGTCGTCATCCCGACCGAAGTGGAGGGATCCCGTGGCAAAGCCAGACGTATCTCCACGGGATGTCTCCGCTTTGGCCGACATGACTGCTCTTCAATTCTCTTGGTCTCCGCCGAGTGCGACGTAAGATGCAAAGCTCCGCAGCCGATGTGGCGAAATGGCAGACGCAACGGACTTAAAATCCGTTTCCATTAACATGGAGTGCGGGTTCGAGTCCCGCCATCGGTAGGCTCACCGTACGAGCAGTGGAACGGCTGTGCGCAGCAAGAGCGGCTGCGAATATGATGAACGTTTCGTTTCGATAGCCGGTGGGGCCAGCAATGCTTAAAGTTCGCGCGTGAAGGCGCTCTGGAAAAAGCTCCGCTATCGGCTCGAGTGGCTGGCACTCCGCGCGGCTCTGAAGCTCGTGCCGCTCCTATCGCGCAATGCGTGCTACCAGCTCGCCGGGTTCGCAGGGACGCTGGCTGCGACATTCGACCGCCACGGCCGACGCGTGTCTCTCGCCAATCTGGAGGCCGCCTTCGGCGACGAGCTTCCATCGGCACGTCGGGCAGAGATCGTGCGCGAATCGTATCAGCACTTCGCCCGCACCATGCTTGATCTGTTCTGGAGCCCGCGGCTCACGAGCGAGAGCTTCGCGGATTATATTGAATTCGAAGGCGTCGATCGCGCTGGTGCCGAGATCGCGCCGTCGAACAGCTGCATCGTTGGCACGTTCCACTATGGGAACTTCGAGTGGCTCGGGCTCGCGACTGGCTGGATCGGGTATCCGTGCGCGATCACGACACAGGAATTTAAGAACCCACTGCTCGATGAGCTCTTCACGAAGCTGCGCGAACAGTCGGGCCACAAAGTGGTGGAGCGCGAAGGTGCGATCATTCGTCTCTACAAAACGCTGCGAAAGAGCGGGCGCGTCGCCTTGCTCGTGGATACCACGCTCCCTCCTCATCAGCCGACGGTGGCGATCAGTTGTTTCGGGTTGAAGACAATCGTGACCGTCGCGCATGCCTGGCTGCAGGAGCGCACGGGGGTGCCGGTGATCCCGGTGCATTGTGAGCCGCTCGCGGCCGGTCGATACCGCGTGGTCGCGCACCCGAAGGTCCAGCTGCGGGAAGGCGCTACGCACCAGGAGATCGCGCAGGCGTGCTGGGATGCGTTTGAGCCAGTCGTGCGGCGAAACCCGGCGCCGTGGCTGTGGATGTACAAGCACTGGCGGTACAAGCCGGCCGGAGCGAACGGCTACCCACGTTACTCGCAGGAATCGTGGGCCTTCGACCAGGTCGCGGCGCGGCCGAACTACGCGAAGCTCGACCGAAGCCTCTCGCCCAAAGCCACCAGCGCGACGGGAGGCATTGCGCCATGAGCTTCAGCTGGAAGAAAGCGAGGCATCGACTCGAGTGGCTCGTCATCCGCTTCATGGCGAACGTCATTCCGCGGCTCCCGCGCCGGGTGTGCCACTCGTTATCCGATGCCCTCGGCGCCGCTGCATCGATGGTGCACTGGCCGAGCCGCAAGGTCGCACTGAGCAACCTGGAAGCAGCATTTCCGGAGATGTCGCAGGGAGAGCGGAAGCGCGTTGCGGTGGACTCCTACCGCCATTTCGCCCGTGCGCAGGCCGACCTTTTCTGGAGCCCGCGCCTTACGGCGGAGAACCTGCGGACGGTCTTCGACTTGGAAGACATCGAGCGGCTGAAGGTCGAAGGCGGCGCCGAGCGCGGCGCGATCTTCGCCTGCCTGCATTACGGTGGATTCGAGTGGATCGCGCTCGTTCTGGGGCTGAGCGGGTTCAGGTGGACGTTCGTCACGCAAGGTTTCAAGAACCCGCTCCTGAACAGCACCTTCAACGATCTTCGTGAAATTACCGGCCATCAAACGGTTCGGCGCGAGGGTGCAATCCTCCGCTTGATGAAGGCGCTACGAAACAACCGGAGCATCGGACTGGCGGTGGATCTCACCGTCTCCGCGAAGCTGCCGAGCGTGCCGATCACATGCTTCGGCATGCAGACGTGCGTGACCTTTGCCCACGCGTGGCTGCACAAGCGCACCGGCGCGGCGGTGATCCCTACGCATTGCGAGCCGCTCGCCGATGGGCGATACAAGATCGTCCTTCATCCGCCGCTCCAGATCGCGCCGGACGCGACCAATCACGACATCGCGCAGGCCTGCTGGGATTGCTTCGAGCCCGTCGTCCGTCGGAATCCCGCACCATGGCTTTGGATGTACAAGCACTGGCGCTACCGGCCCGCAAACCCGCCGCGCCCCTATCCTGATTACGCCAACGAATCGCCCCACTTTCGGAAGCTGCTCGCACGCACTGAAAAGGAGAAAGCTGCAGCCGTCGCCGCACCCGTCTGAGCAGCCATCAGGGCGCTCCCGATTGACAAAGGCCTGTGAATAAGCTCTCAGGTATGCCTATCATGCGACTCCTTTCCCGGCTCCTACTCGTCCTCGGCTTTGCCTCGGCGACGTTCCTGACCAGTTGCGAAACCGCTCCCCGCACCGCCGGCGGCAGTGGTAACTACAAAGTGACGGCGCTTCGCCCGAAGAACCCCGAGAACGTGAAGGTGAAACTCTCCACGTCCACCCAGCACGTCTACGTTATGGAAGGCGATCGCCTCCTCATGGCGGTGCAAGGCACCGTCGGCATTGGTAACACCACGCCGATGGGTAACTTCCGCATCACGCGGAAGGAAAAGAACAAGCGCCGCATCAGCCAGCCCGATCGCGGTTATCCGATGGCCTACTGGGCCGAGATCAAACCCGCTTACGGCTTCCATGAAGGTTTCGTGCACGCGCGTCCCCGCTCGCACGGCTGCATCCGCCTGCACCGCGAGGCGGCCGCCCGCCTCTTCGCGCTCGTGAAGGTCGGCACACCGGTGAACATCTCGACGACCCAGGCGGAGGATTCGAAGTACGGCCACCTCGTCCGCAAGCTCGACCAGAGCAAGGACCCCGATCCGCCGCGCGCGCTGCTGATGTCGCCGGCGTGGTTCAAGGATCCCGTCGGACCACTGCTCGTCGACGGATAATCGCCGCCGCGTTAGAATTTCGAACACGACGAGCGCCCGCACTGGAAAGTGCGGGCGTTCGCATGTTCAGTAGGGCATGAGCAGCCCTGCATCAGCTGGACCGGTCGTCGCGCCGCCCCAGAAGGTGAACCTCCGCACGCCGGAGGTGATGAGCGCCGTGCAGGAGCAGGTCGAATCGCACTACCGCAGCGACATTGTCGACAAGGTCCGGCGCAACGGCGGCATTCTCCGAGTCGGCGACGTCACCGTGCGGCTGGCGAAGCAGTTCGGCTTTTGCTACGGCGTGGAACGCGCGATCGATCTCGCCTACGCCGCGGGCAAGGTGTTCAAGGACCGCCGCCTCTTCATCCTCGGCGAGATCATTCACAACCCCGAGGTCAATGAGCAGATCCGCTCGTTAGGGATCAAGAACCTGATGGGGAAGGGCAAGGAGGCCGAAATCGACGATCTACAGCCCGGAGACGTCGTGATCGTGCCTGCCTTCGGCACCGAAATCTCGACGCTCGAGCAGATCAAAGAGCGCGGCTGCCAGATTGTCGACACCACGTGCGGAGACGTGATGAGCGTCTGGAAGCGCGTGCGCAAATACGCGAGCGAGTCCGCTACTTCGATCATTCACGGCAAGGCCGAGCACGAGGAGACGAAGGCGACGAGCTCACGCGCGCTCGGGAACGGGCAGGGGCATTACCTCGTCGTCCTGACGCTCGCCGAGACGGATTACGTTTGCGATTACATCCGCCACGGCGGCAACAAGGAGGAGTTCCTCGAGAAGTTCCGCGGCGCGTATTCGAGCGGCTTCGATCCCGAGCTGCATCTGCGCAGTGTCGGTGTTGCCAACCAAACGACCATGCTCCGCGGTGAGACGGAAGAAGTGCAGCGCCGCATTCGGCAGGCGATCATGGATCGCGATGGCCCCGAGCTCGCCGGGACGAATTTCCGCTTCTTCGACACCATCTGTGGAGCGACGCAGGAGCGGCAGGACGCGCTGCGCGAGTTGCTCGATGTGAAGATGAATCTTCTGCTCGTGGTCGGCGGCTACAACAGCTCAAACACTTCGCACCTCGCCGAGATGGGCGAGGAAAAGTTGCCCACGTATTTCGTGCGCAATGCCTCGCGGCTGCTCTCGACAGAGGAGATCCTGCATTACAACCTGCACGCCCGCGAGGAAGTCGTGGCGCGCAACTGGTTACCCGAGGGGCCGCTCGTCGTCGGAATCACAGCCGGCGCCTCCTGTCCGAATAACCTCATCGAAGAGACGCTGATCCGCCTCTTCGAACTCCGCGGGATCGGGCGCGAGCAGCTCCAAGCCGCCGCGTAGCGCGGGAGATACGCGCGCGTTTCGCCTGCGAGAGGCGAAGTACGTCACGTATGCGCGCAATCTGGAAGGGCAGTATCAGCTTTGGTCTCGTTAACATCCCGATCGCTCTCTATCCCGCGACTCGGAAAGAGGAGCTGAAGTTTCGACTGCTTCGCTCGACCGATCACAGCCCGGTGAACTACAAGCGCGTCGCTGCGACCGATGGCAAGGAGGTGCCGTGGGATCAGATCGTGAAGGGTTACGAGTACGAGAAGGGAAAATTCGTCGTGCTGAACGAGAAAGACTTCCAGCGCGTCGACCTCGAGGCGACGCAGACAGTGGACATCCAGGACTTCGTCGACATCGAGGAGATCGATCCGATGTATTTCTACAAGCCGTACTACCTGGAGCCGCAGAAAGGCGGCGACAAAGCCTACGTGCTGCTGCGCGAGGCGCTTGCGAACGGCAAGAAAGTGGGGATCGCGAAGGTCATCATCAAAACCCGCCAGTATCTCGCCGGCGTAAAAGCGATGAAGCACGCGCTCGTGCTGGAGTTGATGCACTTTGCCGAGGAACTTTCAGACGCCGAGAAGCTCAACGTGCCGAAGACGCTTGAGCCGGGGAAACGCGAGATGGATATGGCCAAGGCGCTGGTGGACAGCATGAGCGCCAAGTGGGACCCGCAGAAGTACCACGACGATTACCGTGAGGCGTTGCTCGAGGTGATCGAGGAGAAGGTCGAAGCAGGCGGCAAGGAGATTGACGAGAAGCCGAAGAAGGCCGCGACAGCAACGAAAGTCATCGATCTTGTGGCGGTGTTGCAACAAAGCCTGGCGCAGTCGCAAAGCGCGAAGAAGAAGCCCGCCGCGAAATCAGCGGCCGCGAAAAAATCCGGCAAGCAGCACAAGAAGGCCGCGTAACGTTGGTGGGGACGCCGCGCTGCGGCGTCCGAGGCGCGTGGGCTACCGAGTTACGCATCGCCTGCGCCGAGAGCTGGCCACATCGCAGCGCGATGTCCCTCTACCGCAGCGGCCAAGGAGTGGCTAGACTTTGCTGCCGGGCTCGACGGTTTCCGTCGGCGTCGGGCGCACGACACTATCGCCCGCCGCGTTCTCGATCCGCGGGATTGTGGCGGGGAGCGTAGAGCCTGCCGGGCGAACATCGGTGCTCGCGGCGACATCGGTCTTCCCGGCGGTATGGAGCTCGTCGCTGAACTCGTCCTTTGCCTTCTGGAACTCCTTGATCGCCTGGCCCATCCCTCGGGCGAGCTCAGGCAGCTTTCGCGCACCGAAGAGGACGAGAATGATCAGCAGGATCAGGATCAACTCCTGACCGCCGATATTCATGAACGCGAGCGGCATCATGCAGCGGCAAGATGAGGCTGGAGGCGTAAGTTGCAAGGCATTTCAGCGCCCGGCGGCAGACACGTTCCTCCCTAACGGAGCAACTAATCGGCTCTGCGCCTGCTCGTCCACCTGCGCCGAATCGAGACCATCACCACCGCGGCCGCGCCGCTCGTCAGCCCCAGCAGTATCGCAGCGGGGGCCGACTGCCTGTTGATCATCGGAGCTATGCTCAGCCACAGCACAGCGATGCCCGTTACCGCCACCGCCGCTCGTTCAGGCGCAGATAGACCTCGTGCCCGCAGGCCGTGCACCCATGCGACGGTGATGCCTGATGCCCCCAAAACAACAGAGACTAGCACGCCAGCAGATCCACCGAAGCCGGCAGCTGATGCCGCCAGCAGCAATGCGCACGCAATCAGAGGGAGCCGCCAGCCTGGCCACAGCTGCACCATGCGTGGCGCCGCACACGGCAGCGCTTCGGGGAACAGGAAGAAGCGCAACGATCGCCACTCGGCCAGAAGGGCGGTGACATTCAGGAGCAACAGGAAAGCATTCGCGTAGCTGGTGCCGCTCCAGTGGTTCGCCAGGGTGTAGGCGAGAATGCCGGCATTCATCGGCACCAGGGCCAGCAATCCCAACAGCGCCCATCGCCCGCTAAGCACCAGCGCGCCGACGGCAACTTGTGACAACGCGAGGAAGGGCCAGACGCTTTCCAGCCCCGGCGAGAACGCCGCAGTTGGCGGTCCGATCAGGCCGCCGAACTGACCCTGCGTCAACTTTGCCAGCCCCGCGGATGCGAATACATAGCCCAGCAGCAGCCGCACGAGCAGCAGGTAGAGGTCGGACACCCGTAGCTGCCGATCGTCGGCTGCATCGACGCAACGGCTCGCCGGCCCGGGTGGCACCGGGTCATTGCGCGGGAGCATTCCGTCGAGCGTAGGTAACGTGTCGAAGCGCGTCGCGATCTGCCGCATCCGCTCGCGGTCGACTACACGTCGTAGTACATCGCGAACTCGTACGGGTGCGGGCGCAGCCGCAGCGTGTCGTATTCCTTCTGCTTCATCTCGATCCAGTTGTTGATGAAGTCGGGATTGAACACGTCGCCTTTGAGCAGGAACGAATTGTCGAGCTCGAGCGCGCGGATCGCGCCGGCTAAGGAGTCGGGAACGCTCGGCACTTGCGCGAGTTCTTCCGGCGGGAGCTCGTAAAGATTCTTGTCGAGCGGATCGCCCGGATCGATGCGGTTCTGGATGCCATCGATGCCGGCGAGCAACAGTGCGCTGAACGCGATGTAGGGATTGGCCGCCGGATCGGGCGTGCGGAATTCGATGCGCTTGGACTTCGGGCTCGCCGAGTACGTCGGAATGCGAATCGCAGCCGAACGATTGCGCGCTGAGTAGGCGAGATTCACCGGCGCTTCGAATCCGGGCACGAGGCGCTTGTAGCTGTTCGTGGTCGGGTTCGTGATGCACGTCAGCGCCGGCGCGTGACGAAGAATTCCGCCGATAAAAAACAATGCCATCTCACTCAGCCCTGCGTAGCCATTGCCGGCGAAGAGCGGCTTGCCCTCTTTCCACAGGGACATGTGCGTGTGCATGCCGGAGCCGTTGTCACCGAAGAGCGGCTTCGGCATGAAGGTGACAGTTTTGCTGTGCCGCTTGGCGACGTTGCGGACGATGTATTTGTAATACTGCATCCAGTCGCTCATTTGCTTCATCGGGGCGAAACGGATGTCGATCTCCGCCTGGCCAGCGGTCGCGACTTCGTGATGCTGGCGCTCGATGGGGATGCCGGCCTTCTCCAGCTCGAGGCACATTTCGTTGCGGATGTCCTGCTGCGTATCGGCGGGCGAAACGGGGAAGTAGCCCTCCTTCGCGCGGATCTTGTAGCCCAGGTTCGGGAACTCTTCCTTGCCGCTGTTCCAGTGTCCCTCGCTGCTGTCGACGAGGTGGAACGATGAATTGGAGTTGTACCCGAAACGCACCTCATCGAAGATGAAGAACTCCGCCTCCGGCCCGAAGAACGCCGTGTCCGCGATGCCGGTGCTCTGCAGGTACGCTTCCGCTTTTTCGGCCACGCCGCGCGGATCGCGATCGTATGGCTCGCGCGTGATTGGATCGACGATCGTGCAGATCAG
>CADCTA010000019.1 GCA_902805675.1 uncultured Chthoniobacterales bacterium
AACGTGCTCTGGGAGATGAAGCCGACGGCCGGCTGACGCCCAAGAGGAACCTTATGAACGATCTCCGCTTCGCTTTTCGCCAGCTCCGCAAAACGCCGGGCTTCACCATTGTCGCCATCCTCACGCTCGCCCTCGGGATCGGCGCGAACACCGCGATCTTCAGCGTGGTGCACGCGGTCCTGCTCGCGCCGTTGCCGTTTCCGGATTCCGGCCAGCTCGTCACGATCCAATCGCAGAACGTGAAGCAGAACCTGCAGGGGCAGGGCTTCGCGCCGGCGGGGTTCCGCGAGTTCGAGAAGCAGACCACGTCGTTCGAAGCGGTCGCGGGCGGCCGCTATAACTACGTGAACCTGACCCGCGTCGATAAGCCGACGCAGCTGACGGACGGCATGGTCACGCATCGCTACTTCGATGTGCTCGGCGTGAAGCCATTGGTCGGGCGCACCTTCACGGCCGAAGACGCGGCAGGCGGCGCAAAGCCGACCGTCATCCTGACCTACAAGCTCTGGCAGTCGCACTTCGGCGGGCGCGTTAGTCTGGTCGGCGAGGAGATCATGCTCGACGACGTGCCGCACACCGTGATCGGCGTCATGCCACGCGAGTTCAAGGAGCCTTACAACATCGCGACTGCGTTTCGGGTGTTTCCAGCGGAAGGCGGCGAGAACCTGACGGCCAATGCGCGCTATTGGTCGGTTACCGGTCGGCTGAAACCCAACGTTGGCGTGGATACGGTGAAAGCTGAGCTGGCGACAATCGCCGGCCGCTTCGCGCAGGCCGACGCCCGCTTCTATAAAGACTGGGAGTTCGTGCAGCGACCACTGCGCGATTCAGTTGTTGGCAATTACGGCAGCGGTTTGCTGCTTGTCATCGGCGCTGCGTTGCTCGTGCTGTTGATCACGTGCGCGAATGTGGCCGGGCTTCAGCTCGTCCGCGCCTCGACTCGCGTGCGTGAAGTGGCGGTGCGGCTTGCACTCGGCGCCAGCCGGGCGGCGATCGCGCGGGCACACCTGATCGAGTCGCTCCTGCTCGTCATGTTCGGCGGCCTGGCCGGTCTGCTCCTCGGCAGCTGGGGACTCGATCTGCTCCTCGTCTCGTTCGACAGCGATTGGATTCCGCGCTCAGACGAAATCAGCATCAACACGCCCGTCCTGATCGGCACGGCGGCAGTGGCGCTGTTCACCGGCTTGCTCTTCGGGATGTATCCGGCGTGGCACGCGACAAGGGTGGACGCGATCGACTCGCTTCGCGACGGCAGCAAAGGCTCGACCGGCCCGCAGTCGGTGCAGCTGCGCGGTCTGCTCGTCGTAGGTCAGATTGCGCTCACAGTCGTCCTGCTCGTCTGCGCAGGCCTCGTCTGGAAGAGCTTCGGCGCGATCATGCGCGTGAACCCCGGCATGCGGATCGACGGCACGCTGAGCATGGTCATCTCGCTGGCAACCGCGCGCTACGACACACCGGAAAAACGCGTCGAGTACTACCGGCAGGTCGTCGAGCGAGTCGGCGCGATTCCCGGCGTCGAGTCGACGGCCTTCACACAAACGATGCCGTTCACGTGGGGCATTCCGGCTTCGTTCAAGATCGAAGGCTCCGCGGATGACGATGCGGTAAAGCTCCCGTCCGCGTTCTACGATTCAGTCACACCGTCGTTCTTCGAGACGCTCGGGATTCCGCTGCTCGCCGGCCGCACCTTCGCGGAGACGGATAATCGCACCGCGCCACGTGTGGTCGTCATCAGCAAAGCAGCGGCGGCGAAGTTCTTCCCCGGCGAGAACCCGATCGGGCGACGCCTCATTCTGCCAGCCGCAGGCGGACAGGGACAGCCGCCCGCACCGCTGGAGATCATTGGCGTGGTCGGCGATGTGCCGCGTAACGGACTCAACGCCGAGACGCCTTACCAAGTTTACGCCTCGATGAATCAGCGCGGCTGGGCGTTCGCGACGCTGCTGATCCGTTCGTCGCTGCCGCACGAGTCACTCACGAAGACGGTGCAAACCGAGATCTGGAAGCTCAATCCCGAGCAGCCGATCACGAACGTGGCGCCCGTGCGCAATCTGGTGCGAACAAGCCTGACGCAGCCGACGCTGTATCTCACGCTCTTCAGCTTGTTCGCCGTGCTCGCGCTTGTCCTCGCGGTGCTCGGTCTCTACGGCCTGATCGCCTACAGCGTTGCGCAACGCACTCGCGAATTCGGCATCCGCATCGCGCTCGGCGCGCAGGCGGCCGATGTGCTTCGGTTGGTCGTGCACCAGGGCGTGCGCTTCACCGCCGCCGGCCTGGTCGTCGGCCTGCTCGCCGCCGCCGCAGCCGCGCGCCTGATGGAAGCGCTGCTCTTCAAGACGAAGGCCTACGATCCGTTCGTCTTCAGCGTCGTCGTGCTTGTGCTCGGCGTGATCGCATTGCTCGCCGCGCTCGTGCCGGCACTCCGCGCCTCAAAGGCCGACCCCGTTACCGCTCTCCGCTCTGAATAGAACCCAACCCACCACGCCATGACTGACCTGAAATTCGCCATTCGCCAGCTCCTCAAAACGCCAGGCTTCACCGCGCTCACCGTCCTGACCCTTGCCCTCGGGATTGGGATGAACACCGCGATTTTCAGCCTGGTGAACGACCTGTTCCTGCGCGGACTATCGTTCGCCAAGCCCGACCAGGTGATCGTGCTCCAGGCCGAGGCGAAAGAGCGTAACCTCGAGGATCTCCCAATGTCCGTGCCCCGCTTCTGGCACTTCCGCGACGGGCAGACGGTGTTCTCGCAGTTCGCCGCCGATACCGGCACCGGCTTCACCATGACCGGCAATGGCGATCCCGTTCAGCTCGGCGGCGCGAACGTGACGGCGAACTACTTCGACCTCCTCGGCGTGAAGCCACTCCGCGGCCGACTCTTCCTGCAAGAGGAAGAGATGAACGCGGATGCAGCCGTCGTGAGCCAGAATTTCTGGCGCAACCGCCTTGGCTCCGACCCGAACGTCATCGGCCGCAGCGTCACTCTGAATGGCGTCGCCACCACGATCGTCGGCGTGATTCCCAACATGCCGATTCTCTGGTGGGGGCAGAACGCGGAGGTCTGGACCGTGAAGCCGTTCAACCTGCCGGGGCTGGCGCGCGACCGGTTAATGCGCGGCGTCAGCTTTCTGCGTGTCATCGGCCGGATGAAGCCGGGCACCACGGTCGAACAGGTCCGCGCCGCGATGCCTTCGCTGCAACAAGGCTACAAGGAGAAGTGGCCTGAAAACGCCGACAACTCCTGGTCGCCGGTGGTCGAAACGCTGGCCGAGAACGCGACCGGTCCGATGCGCGCGCCGTTCGCCATCCTGCTCGCCGCCGTCGGCGCGGTGTTGCTCATTGCATGCAGCAACGTCGCCAATTTACTGCTCGTGCGCTTCACCGGTCGGCGCCGCGAGATCGCGCTGCGCATGGCGCTCGGCGCCTCGCGGCCAGGCGTCGTCCGTCTCTTCGTGCTTGAGAGCACGTTGATCAGTGTCATCGCGGGTGCGGTGGGCCTCGTGCTTGCGCTGTGGATTGTCTCCGTGATCCCGAAAGTCGCGGGCGACAATCTCCCGTTCGTGGGCGGTCTATCGCTGAACGCGCCGGTGCTGATTTTCACGCTCGCGCTCTCATTGTTGACCGGCGTCATCATGGGCGTTTATCCCGCGTGGCAAAGCTCGCGCGCCGACCTCGTCGATGGCTTGAAAGATGGCGGCCGCGCGGTCAGTGGCAGCCGCGGACAACAGCGTTTCCGGCGCGGGCTGGTGGCGACGCAAGTGGGGCTCTCGGTCGTGCTACTGGCGGGCGCATCGCTGCTCATCACGAGCTTCATCCGCCTCAGCAAACAGGCCGGCGGGTTCCGTTACGACAACATGTGGGTCGGCGGCGTCGGCATGCCTCCCGCGGCGTATCCCGATGACGGTGCGCGCGCGCGGTTCGCGGAACGTCTGGTCGCGGAGCTGCAAACCGCGCCGGGCGTCGAGGCTGTATCGGTCAGCGACGGGGTGCCGCTCGGCGGCGCTAACTCGAGGTCTCCGTACGCGCGCACGGAGGGTAATCCGCCGCCGGTCAATCAGCGTCCGTTAGGCAAAAACAACAGCATCTCGCCGGGGTTCTTCAAGACCTTCGGGGTGCCGCTCCTCGCCGGCCGCGACTTCGATGAGCGGGATACGGCAACGCGGCAGCCGGTGGTCATCATCAGCAACTCGGCGGCGAAGAAGCTCTTCGCGGGCGAGGACCCGATCGGGAAGCAGATGTACTTCGGGACCGACAATGGGGTCGGCTTAGTCACCGAGGTGATTGGCGTCGTCGGCGATGTTCGTTCCGTGCAGCTCGCGCAGGCGCTCGATGTGGAATTCTACCGTCCATTCGCGCAGCGAACATCACCGTTCCTGCAGCTCACCGTCCGCACTCCCATGAAGGCCGAATCGGCCGGTGCGATGGTGCGCGGCGCGCTCAACAGGATCGATCCCGGACTGCCGATCATCCAGCCCACCACCATGGACCAGACCGTCAGCGCCTCGTTAGGGCAGCAGCGCCTGATGATGACCTTGATCGGCGGGTTTGCCACGGTCGCGCTCGTGCTCGCCGCCGTCGGCATCTACGGCGCGGTCGCCTACACGGTGGAGCAGCGCACAGGAGAGATCGGCGTGCGCATGGCACTCGGCGCGCAGACGATGGACGTGCTCCGGCTCGTTGTGACGCAAGGCATGTGGCCGGTCGTCATCGGCCTCGGCGTGGGAATCGCAGGCGCGCTGGCACTCGGGCGATTGCTGACTGCGCAGCTCTACGAGGTGTCGCCGAACAACCCAGCGTTGCTCGCCGCCACCGCGGTGATGCTCGGGCTCGTCGCCTTGCTTGCCTGCGTAATGCCCGCGCGTCGCGCGACGCTCGTTAATCCCATCCAGGCGCTCCGCACTGAGTAGCGCGCGCAAGACAACAACCCCCAACGAGACAAACCCCCATGCTCCAGGACCTCAAGTTCGCACTTCGTCAGCTGCTCAAATCGCCGGGATTTTCCCTCCTCGCCATCCTCACGCTCGCGCTCGGGATCGGCGTGAACAGCGCCATCTTCAGTCTCATGCACGACCTGTTTCTGCGCGGGCTGCCGTTTAAGGAACCGGATCAGATCGTGCGCATGTACGGCGAGGCACGCGAACGGCAATTGAACGAATTGCCGTTCTCGGTCCCTCGCTACTGGCATTATCGCGATAGCCAGACCGTCTTCACCGAAATGGCCGCTGACTACGGCAATGGCTTCATCATGACGGGGCAGGGGGAACCGGTGCAGCTCTTCGGCGGCACCACCACCGCCAACTACTTCAACATGATCGGCGTGCAGCCGATCATGGGCCGCCACTTCCTTCCCCAGGAGGAGATGGCAGCAGACGTCGTCATGATCACCGAGCAGTTCTGGAAGAATCGCATGAACTCGGATCCCGCGGTGCTCGGGAAGGCGATCACCTTGAACGGCGTCTCGCACACGATCGTCGGCGTGCTGCCGAAGCTGCCGCTCGCGTGGTTCGGACCCAATTCCGAAGTATTTAACGTCAAGCCCTTCCAGTTCCCCGGCACGCCAGAGAGTCGGATCATGCGCGGGATGGGTTTCCTGCGCACGATCGGGCGGCTCAAACCGGGCGTGACCTTCGAGCAGGCGCAGGCGGCGATGGGTGCGACGGCGCAAGGCTACAAGCAGGCGCGGCCGGATGCGGCCGACGTTGGGTGGCTCACCGTGCTCGTGCCGCTGCAGGAAGACGTCACGCAAAACCTGAAGCCGGCGTTCTTCACCTTGCTCGCGTCGGTCGCCGCCGTGCTGCTGATCGCGTGCAGCAACGTCGCCAATCTACTGCTCGTTAGGTTTACCGGCCGCCGTCGCGAGATCGCGTTGCGGATGGCGCTCGGAGCCGCGCGCGGTGGCATCGTTCGGTTGTTCGTCTTCGAGAGCACGCTCGTTGCGGCGATCGCAGGTGTGGTGGGCCTTGGCTTCGCGTGGTGGACGGTCTCGCTCGTGCCGAAACTCGTCGGTCAAAACGTTCCGCTGCCCACCGACGTCAAGCTGCAGTGGCCGGTGCTCGCGTTCACGATGGGTCTCTCGTTACTCACAGGTCTGCTGATGGGCTTGTATCCGGCGTGGCAAAGCTCGCGCGCTGATCTCGTCGACGGCCTGAAGGAAGGTGGTCGCGCGGTCGCGGGCAGTGCTGGTCAGCAACGCTTCCGCCGCGGGCTGGTCGCGGCGCAAGTGGGCCTCTCCGTCGTGCTACTCGCCGGCGCCGCGATGCTGATCGCGAGCTTCTCGCGGCTGAGCCAGCAGGCGACCGGGTTCAACGCGCAGCGCGTCTGGGTTGGCAATGTCGGCCTGCCGAGCGCGCAGTATCCCGATCCCGAATCGCGCGAGCGTTTCATGCAGCGCATCCTCGAGGAATTGCGCAACTCGCCGGGCGTCGAGTCGGTCTCGGTTTCCGACAGCGTCCCGCTCACCGGCAACGGTTCCTCCGGCCCCTACGCGCGCATCGATACCAACCCGCCGCCGCTCAACCAGCGACCGCTCGGCCTCACGCGCGGCGTCTCGCCCGGCTACTTCGGCACGATGGGAATCCCGCTGCTTGCCGGCCGCGACTTCAACGAGCGCGATGGCTACGAGAAGCCGAACGTCGCCATCCTGAGCAGCTCGACCGCGAAGAAGCTGTTCGGCAACGAAGATCCCGTCGGTCGCCAGCTGTTGATGTCGAGCCAGAACAGCGCGGAGACGCCGACCGAGATCGTCGGAGTTGTCGGTGACGTACGTTCGCAGCAGCTCGCGCAGACGACCGAGATCGAATTCTACCGGCCATTCCCGCAGCGCAGCACGCCGTTTCTGGCGATCGCGGTGCGCACCGCGACCAAACCTGAAGCGACCGCCAGCATTGTCCGCACGGCGCTCAGCCGCATCGACAAGACCTTACCGATCATCCAGCCGAACACGATGGAAGGCATCATTGCCGATTCGTTAGGGCAGCAGCGTTTGACGATGAGCTTGCTCGGCGGCTTCGCAGCCATCGCGCTCCTGCTCGCTGTCGTCGGTATATATGGCGCGGTCGCTTACACGGTCGAGCAACGCACAGGCGAGATCGGCGTGCGCATGGCGCTCGGCGCGCAGACCGCCGACGTGCTCAGGATGGTTCTTAAACAAGGCATGACGCCCGTGATCATTGGTCTCGGCATCGGGCTCGCGGCCACGTTCGCGGTCGGACGCCTGCTGAAAACGCAGCTCTACGAGATTTCAGCCACCGATCCGCTGCTGCTGAGCCTAACAGCAGTCACGCTCACCGTGGTCGCAGCGGTCGCGTGCCTCATCCCGGCACGACGCGCCACTCTCGTTAACCCCATCCAAGCACTCCGCGCAGAATGAACTCAAAACCCGTCCTCACCGTCCTCGCCATCACC
>CADCTA010000020.1 GCA_902805675.1 uncultured Chthoniobacterales bacterium
TCCGGCGAACAGTCGCCGCGACACGGGGTCGTATGCGATTCCCTCAGCGGTAGCAGGCAGCAGCGCGAACGTCTCCGCCCGAGACACCGGAGCCATGTTGGCTTTCGCCTGCTTTGCGATCTGCAGAAACCGCTCCTCCTGCTTGAGTCGCTCATATTCCGCGAATCGATCAGGCTCAAAACCGGCGCCGCGCCGGACCGCGGCGTCCAACATGCGAAGCGCTTCATCGTTACGCCCGAGAGCCGCATTCGCCCGGGAAACGCTGATCAGCACTTCAGGGCTATCAGGGGCGAGCTTAAGAGCCTCGGCGCCTGCGGCCGCCCACGTTTGGTGATCCCCTTTTACGCGCGCGGTGCGGATCTCGACGTTGTAATCCCAGAATGTCTTGGGAGCGCGTGGATCATCGGCCGACTGCGCAGCGGCGACTAGTGCGGTGCAGCTGACGATAGTGAGGAGGGTCTGTTTCATAGGTGCTACTCGGCGCGCAACGTGATGATCGGGTCGACGCGTGAGGCCGAGCGCGTCGGCAACCAGCAGGCCGCTGCAGCTGCGAGGGCGAGCAGCAAGCTCACCGCGAAGTAGACGCTCAGATCAACGGCTTCGATGTCGAAGAGGAAGCTCTTCAGCAGTCGCGAAGAGGCCAGCGCGCCGAGCGTGCCGAGCACCAGCCCGAGGCCGAGCAGTCGCGCCCCTTGGCCTGCAATGAGTGCGCGGATGTGACCGCGCTGCGCGCCGAGTGCGAGGCGCAGGCCGATCTCGCGCATGCGCCGCAGCACAGTGTACGAGATCACGCCGTAGAGGCCGATCGTCGCGAGCACGAGCGCCAGACCAGCGAAGACGGCGAGCAACCAAGTCATCAAACGTGGCGCGGCCCACGTCTCCGCGACGCGCTCCATCATTGGGCGCACGTCGTGGACTGGCTGATTGGGATCGATGGAAGCGACGACGTCGCGGATCGATTTCTCCAAGGATGCTTTGCCTACCGTCGAGCGGACTAGCAGAACGAGGTTCGTGCGCTCGACCTGTCCCTGCGAGAAGAAGAGCGCGGGCAGTGGTGTGGGATCGTCGAAACCGCGGAACTGCATCCGCCCGACGATGCCGACGATTTCGTAAAGGCGCTCTTCAGCGCCTTCGCCGTCGCCGGGAGCGGAGGACAATCTCTTCCCGAGCGGATCTTCGCCGGGGAAGATTTGCTGCGCGAGCGTCTCGTCGATGACGACGGCGAGCGGTGCGCCTTTCTTGTCGCGCTCGTCGAGCGCGCGGCCGCGGATGATCGGCGCTTTGAGCGTGGCGAAGTAGTCGGGCGCAACGACTTCGCTTTCCGCGTTCGGCTGCTCGGCGGTCGTTAGCTGCTGACCTTCGCGTTGGAAGTTGCTCTGCCAGCCGCTCAGCTGGACCGGGTTCGTGCCGATTGACGCGCTCGATACGCCGGGCAAGGCGCGCACTCTGTCGAGCAGCCCATTCGAGAATGTCTGCACCGCCTCGAGCGACCTGTAGTTCGAGGATGGCAGATCGACGCGTGCGGTGAGCAGGTCGCGCGGCTCGTAACCGAGCGATAACGCCTGCGCGCGCGCGAAGCTCTTCATGACCAGCGCGGCAGAGCTGAGAAGCACGACGGTCAGCGCGATCTCGCCAATGACGAGCCAGTCGCGCGAGCGACGCGCCGATCGTGTGTCGGAGGTCTGCGCAGATCCAGACTTCAACGCGAGCTGCACATTGGCGCGCGACGCGCCCAAGGCCGGCCAGAGCCCGAAGAGAACACTCGTTAGGGCCGCGAGGGCAAAGGTGAATCCGAGAACCCGCAGATCGAAGCTGACTTCCTGGAAGCGCGTCACGCCGGACGGACCAAGCGCGGCAATCGCATCCCCGCTCCAGACCGCAAAGAGATAACCCAACGCGCCGCCGAGCAACGCGATAAGCGTGCTCTCGATCAGCAGTTGCCGAACAATTTGAGCGCGGGAAGCGCCGACCGCCGCGCGGATGGCAAACTCCCGCGCACGAGCAGCGCCGCGCGCGGCGAAGAGGTTGGCAAGATTCGCGCACGCAATGAGTAGAACGAGGCCGACCGAGCCGAGAAGCAGCGTGAGATTCTTGCGGTAGCCGCCGACCAAGTTGTCGAGCAGCGGCTTCACTACGGCGGTGACGCCCGCGTTTGTATCCGGGTATTGCTGCTCGAGCCGCGCGGCGATCGTCTTCATCTCCGCGCGCGCCTGCTCCACCGTCACGCCGGGCTTCAAGCGCCCCCACGCGAACATCATCGGGTGGTTGGCGCGGTTCTGCCATGCAGGGTTGCTGGTGCGGCGCATGATCGGGAACCACGCGTCGGTTTCCTGCGGCGACGACATGGCGGGCGGCATAACGCCGACGACCGTGACCGGCTGATTGTGAAACGTGATCGAGCGGCCGAGCATGTTCGGGTCGCGGTTGAAGAGGCGCTGCCAGAGCCGATCGCTGATCACCATCAGCGCGGGCCCGCCGACGCGATCTTCCTCTTCCGTGAACGTGCGGCCGAGTTGCGCTGGCAGACCGATGACGTTGAAGAAGTTTGCGGTCACGAACGACACGCCGATCCGCTCGGGCTCTCGACCCGGGATGGTCAGGTTTCGCGAGTCGCGCCGCGAAAGCGCGAGATGCTCGAAGACAGTGTTGTCGCGGCGCCAGTCCATGTAATCGGGGAAGGCGAGCGAGAACTCCTGCGCGCCATTCGCCTCATGCAGCGCCATGATGCGGTGCGGCTCGGGATACGGCAGAGGTCGCAAGAGCACCGCGTGGATGACACTGAAGATCGCGGTGTTCGCTCCGATCCCGAGCGCCAGCGTGAGCACCGCGACGAGCGTGAAGCCGGGCGACTTGCGCAGCTGGCGAAGAGCGAAGCGAAGATCGTTCATTCGGAGCGAAGGGTGATCATTGGATTCACGCGGGCGGCGCGACGGGCGGGAATCCAACAGGCGACGGCAGCAGCGACTGCAAGCACGACAGCGACTCCGACGTAGATCGCCGGGTCAGTCGCGCTGACTTCGAATAGCAGGCTGCGCAAGACGCGCGACGCAGCGACCGCGCCGCCGAACCCAACCAGCAAACCGATGCCGAGCATCCGCATGCCCTGGTTCAACATCATCTGCACGATCTGCCGACGCCGTGCGCCGAGCGCGAGACGCACGCCGATTTCACGCGTGCGACGTTGCCCGTTGTAAGCCATCACGCCGTAGATCCCGACCACGGCCAGCAACAGCGCCAAACCCGCAAATGCGCCGAGCAGGAACGCCATCAACCGCGGCGTGGCCCATGTCTCCTCCACCCGCTCCTGCATGCTGCGCATGTCGAACACCGGCTGCGTCGGATCGATCGACGCGACGGCTTGCCGGAGACTGCGCTCGAGCGCCTGGATCGGCGTCGCGGTGCGCAACAGGAGCACCATGCCATCGCCCGGCGCCTGGTATGTCGAGAGGTAGCCTTGCGAAAGCGCCGCGGTCTCGCCGAAGCCGTAGACCTTCAGGCGCGGAACGATGCCGACGATCTCGAACTTCTTCTTTCCTAACGAGGCGATGTCCATCTCGACGGTCCTCCCGAGCGGATCCTGGCCCGGGAAAAACTTCTCGGCCGTGACTTGATCGAGGATGATGACGGGCGGCGCGTCTTTGTTGTCTTGCGGAGTGAAACTGCGGCCGCGCAGCAGCGGCGTTCCCAACGCCGCGAAGTAATCCCCCATGATGACCGACATCTCGATCATCGGCGCGTCAACCCCTTGCGTCTGCGGCATTCCTTCCGGCGCGAAGTCCGTCTGCCAGTTGGTCAGGAACGGCGTCGATGACGCCAGCGCGGCATGCTCCACGCCTGGCATTGAGCGCAGCTTTTCGAGCAGATTAGTCGAGAAGCCGAGCGTCTTCTCGTCTTCGGCGTAGGCTTCTCCCCTGAGAACGATCTGCGCGGTTGCGAGTCCTTGCGGCTCGAAGCCGAGCCGCGCGGATGCGCTGTTGGCGAAGCTCTTCAGGACCAGCGCCGCCGCACTGAGCAAGACGAGCGTGAGCGCGATTTCGCTGATGATGAGCAACTCGCGCGAACGCCGCGCCGCCGGTGCATCCGAGGCGCCGTGCGCGCCCGCCTTGAGCGCGCTCTGCGCATCTGCGCGGGACGTCTGCCACGCCGGCCAGAGGCCGAAGAGCACGCTGGTCGCGATCGAGAGGCCGCCGCTGAAGAGGAGCACCCAAACATCGAGGCGCGTTTCGTGGAATCTCATCGCGTCCGGCGGCATGAGCGCGACGAGCAGATCGCGACCCCACGCCGCAAGGAAAATGCCGAGCAATCCGCCAAGCACCGCCAGAACCATGCTCTCGAGCAACAGTTGCCTAACGATCTGCCAGCGCGTCGCGCCGATCGCGGTGCGGATCGCAAACTCCCGCGAGCGCGCCGCTCCGCGAGCGGCGAGCAGGTTCGCCAGGTTCGCGCAAGCGATGAGCAGCACGACGGCGACGGCGCAGAGCAGCAGCGTCAGACTCGAACGGTATTCGCCGACCTGGTCCTCGAGCAGCAGTTGCACGCGCACTCCGATGTTCTTGTTGCTCTTCGGGTGCTCTTGCTCGAGCCGCTTCGCGAGCGTGGTCATCTCGGCCTGCGCCATCTTCGATGTGACGCCGGGCTTGAGGCGGCCCCAACCGGTGAGGCCCGGATGATTCGCGCGGCTCTGGTAGCCTTCGTTGGCTGTGAACGGCATCAGCGGGAACCAGGCATCTACCTGCTGCGGCGAGAACATCTGCGGCGGCATGATTCCGACCACGGTGTAGGGCTCGCCGCCGAAGGTCAGCGTCTTGCCGAGGGCGTTTCGGTCGCGCTGGAACAATCGTTGCCAGATTCGGTCGCTGAGCACGACGAGCCGCGGCCCGCCGACGCGATCTTCCTCGTCGTTAAACGTGCGTCCTATCTGCGGCTCGAGACCGATGACCTTGAAGAAGTTCGCCGTCACGATGGCGCCGTCGATTTGCTCCGCGTCGCGTCCTTCCAGTCCACTCAAGCTGTAGGACCGCTGGCCCGTGGCCGCGAGATGCTCGAAGACGGTGTTGTCGCGTCGATAATCCGCGTAATCCGGAAACGAGACGCTGATGTTTGGCATCGTCCGCGCCGTCTGATTGAAGACGACGAGCCGGTCCGGGTCCGGATATGGCAGCGGCCGTAGGAGCACCGCGTTGACGACACTGAAGATCGCCGTGTTCGCCCCGATCCCGAGAGCGAGCGTGAGGATCGCGACGGCGGTGAAACCGGGTGATTTGCGGAGCTGGCGGAGGGCGAGGCGGAGGTTTTTCATGTCGGGGGTTTATTCAGCGCGGAGGGTGATCATCGGATCGACGCGAGCGGCACGACGCGCGGGAATCCAGCACGCGAGCGCCGCCGCAACCCCAAGCAGCAGGGCGACGCCGACGTAGATGAGCGGATCGGTCGCGCTCACCTCGAAGAGCAGACTGCGCAGCACGCGCGAGGCGGCGAGCGCGCCGAGGAAGCCAACGACGAGCCCGATGCCTAACAAACGCATCCCCTGGTTCAGCATCATCCCGACGACCTGCTGACGACGCGCTCCGAGCGCAAGGCGTACGCCGATTTCGCGCGTCCGGCGGACGCCGTTATAGGCCATCACGCCGTATAGCCCCACGACCGCGAGCACGAGCGCGAGACCCGCAAACGTGCCGAGGAGGAACGTCATCAGCCGCGGCGTGGCCCATGTTTCCTCCACCCGATCCTGCATGCTGCGCAGGTCGAACACCGGCTGCGTCGGATCGATCGAGGCGACGACCTGCCGGAGGTTCCGTTCGAGCGCTTCGATTCGCGTCGTGGTGCGCAACAGGAGCACCATCCCGTCGTCGGGCTGCTGGTATGTCGGAATGTGGCCCTGCGGCATCGGCGTTTCCTCGAAGCCATGAAGCTTGAGCCGCGGAACGATCCCGACGATCTCGCGCATCGTCTTGCCCACCTTGATGCGCTTGCCGATCGGATCCTGGCCCGGGTAATAATTCTCCGCCGTGACCTGATCGATGATGATGATCGGGGGCGTGTCTCTCGTGTCGTTAGGCGAGAAGGTGCGGCCACGCAGCAGCGGCGTGCCGAGCGCGCTGAAGTAATCGCCCATGAAGCTGGACAGCTCCATGATCGGAGTCTCGCTACCCTCCGGCTGCGGCATTCCTTCGGGCAGGAAGCCCGACTTCCAGCGCGTGAGAAACGGAGGCGCGGCGGCGATCGCGGCGTGCTCCACACCCGGCATTGCACGCAGCTTCTCAAGCAGGTTCGTCTGAAAGCCGAGCATCTGATCGTCCTCGGCATAGGCCGGCCCGCGCAGGATGATCTGTGCCGTTGCGAGTCCTTGCGGCTCGAAGCCGAGTCGAGCCGACGCACTGTTCGCGAAGCTCTTCAGCACAAGCGCCGCAGCGCTAAGCAAGACCAGCGTGAGCGCGATTTCGCTGATGATGAGCAACTCGCGCGAGCGCCGCGCGGCCGGTGCATCCGAGCTGCCGTGGGCGCCGGCTTTGAGCGCGCTCTGCGCGTCAGCGCGAGATGTTTGCCACGCAGGCCAGAGGCCGAAGAGCAGGCTCGTGGCAATGGAGAGCGCTCCGCTGAAAAGGAGCACCCAGCCATCGAGGCGGGCCTCCTGGAAACGCATCGTGTCAGCCGGCGAAAGCGCCACGAGGAGATCGCGACCCCATGCCGCGAGGAAGATGCCGAGTGCGCCACCCATGACTGCCAGCACCAGACTCTCGAGCAAAAGCTGGCGAACGATCTGCCAGCGCGTCGCGCCGATCGCCGTCCGGATCGCGAACTCACGAGAACGCGCGGCTCCGCGGG
>CADCTA010000021.1 GCA_902805675.1 uncultured Chthoniobacterales bacterium
GAATGCTTTTACCCAATCTTTCACCGGCAGAAACGCCGCCGCGGTTGAGAGCGCCACGAGCACCAGCACGAGCGCAATCCACTTCCAGTATTTCTTCAGCCAGTTCATGGGATAACGGAGCGGCGGTATAATACCGCCGTTCCAGCGCGCAGACAGCCGCACGCCGTAATGTCAGAGAAAGAAGCATCTCGGTTATTCCGAGTTTCTTGCGCGCGGCTGATTGCGCCGGAAAGCACGTTGTTATACCGCGCCTCCATCAACTTGGCGTCGTCGCAGTCCTGCGGATGAACGGCGACACGATCGCCATGACCTGCGCGCGCGTAAGCGGCTCGTCGAAGGCTTCGGTTAACGCGCGATTCGACGCTTTGCTGACGGCGCTCACATTCACACCGCCATGTGTCGTGTTGCCTTCGCCCGCGTAAGTGCGCGCGTCGGTGCCCGTCACTTCGCTGTCGGTGATCCACCCTTTCAAGCCACGCAGCCGCCGCAGCTCGGCGACGTGTCGGCCCTCCGCGGAATGAATGCGCAGCGCTGCGGTGAGCAGCGTGGGGCTATCCATCAGGAATGGCGCCTGGCCTTTGTAAGCGCGCACGCCGGTTTCTTCGCTGGTCTGCGCGAGCTTCACGAACGTCTTGTAGTCGCGAAACACGTCCGGAAACTTTCCCGAGCCGGTGTGATCGAACTGCGTCGAGGTATCCGGCGTTCCGCCGATGCCGGTGATGCCCGTGGTGAGAAAGACAACGTGCCGTTCTTCGTTGCGCCCGATCTGCTCGATGACTGCGCGATCCGAGGCAGGGACGAGGCCCGGCGTCTGCAAGCCGATCTGGTAAAACTCGGCTTCGCGGCGTTCCAGCAGGAGCGCGAAATTGAGGACGTCGGTGGCGCGCTTCGGATCGTTGGCGACGAGCTTGCCGATTCCCGCGCAACCGGCGCTGAGAAACGGCAGCGAAGCGAACAGCATGCCGAGGCCGGTTTTGCCAGCTTTGAGAAGTGCGGCGCGGCGGTCGAGATCGCGCTGATCCGCGGAGCAGAGGTCGAGAAGTTCTTTCGTATCCATTCAGGTCTTCCTTAATCGGCCTTAGCTGCGCGGCAGCCCCGATACGTCGAGCTGCGTGACGATGTACGGCTTCACGCGGCTCATGATCTGCGACGGCGGATCGGCCAGATCGAGGCCGAACGAATCGATCACGCCCGGTCCGGCGAAGCTATTGCCGCGCGGCTGGAGCAGATCGTGCACGATCGCGGCATGCCGCGCTTCCACGGACACGATCTTGCCCGCGATGGCGAGGTTGCGCGGATCGCGCAGTAGCTGGCCGGCGCCGTTGTAGGCGCTGACCCCGGTATCCTCGAGCGTGCGCGCGGTCGTCAGCACGCTGGCACGATCGCCGAAGTTCACCGCGGCGAAGTTGAACTGAAGCTGCGGAATGCCAGCGCTGCCGAGCTTCGCGCGGTAGAAATCGACATGCGCAATCTCGTGGTCGCGGAGGTCGGTCAGCACCTGGCGTTCGCGCGAGCTCATGCCGCCGTAGGGCGACTTCAGGGCCAGCGTGTAGAACTCCAACCCGAGCTGCTCCAGCGTGAATGCGTAATTCAGCACCGCCGTATCGCCCGTGCCGAGACTGACGGCGCCGCTGCGGCTCTGCGCCAGTGCCGTACGCGGAAGAAGCCCCGCGGCGGCCGTGGCGAGCGCGCTCGCGCCCGCAAATTTCAGGAATGATCGCCGTCTCACATGCGGCGCTGCCGCCTGACCGGTGAGCATCGTTTGCAGTGCTGCCTTCGTGTCGTGCATCGAAGTGGATACGCCAGCTTCTGTTGCGACGGTCGCAAAATTAGTGCGCTACCGTACAGAAATGTTGTAGCCCCGCGGCGCTGACGCACGGTCGCGCCCGACGTGCATCTCTGCGCGACCGATCCGCAACCGTGAGTATAATCACAGCGATGGCAGCACAAACGCGTGCCAAGCCTGCGGCGGCCCAACGTCGGCAGGCGAGGCCACTCTACCGCAACCGCATTCTCCGCCAGCTACCTGCGGCGGTTGAACGCCGCTTGCGGCCGGCGCTCGAGCAGATCGAGATGCAGCCGGGGGACTCGCTCTACGAGCAGAACCAGACGAGCAAATACGTGTTTTTCCCGGAGACCGGGATGGCCGCGATCGTCACCATCTTGAAGGATGGCACTGAGACCGAGGTGGCGAGCGTCGGCAACGAAGGAATGATCGGCATGCCGTCTTACATGGGCGTGCACACTGCGCCGCGGCGGGCATTCTGGCGCATGGAGGGGCGCGCCTGGCGCCTGGATGCGGCGCGGTTTAAAGCCGAGACGCGAGGCGGCGGCCCCTTGACGGAGGCGATGCGGCGGTATGCGCATGCGATGTTCACGCAGCTCGCCCAGCTCGCCACCTGCAATTGGCATCACACGATCAAGCAACGCTTCTGTTGCTGGCTGCTCCTGACGCACGATCGGATGGAAGGCGATCAGTTCGACGTGACCCATGAATTTCTCGCGCAGCTGCTCGGCGTCCGCCGTGCCGGCATCACCGTGATCCTCGGCAGCTTGCAGGCGGCCGGCGCGATCGAGCACCGCCGGGGCCGGCTCACGATTCGCAATCGCCGCAAGCTCGAGAAGCTGGCCTGCGAATGCTACGGCATCGTGCGGCGGGAATTCGATCGGTTGATGGGCTGAGCGGTTTGTTTCGATCGGCGGTTGAAAGCCGCTGCGCAGAAAATGGCAGGCTGGCAATCGGCGCGGTGTGAAACACAAGGCGGTATCATACCGCCCCTCCCATCGGCCAAGCGGGTACTGGCGAGATGCTCGAGGCATTGCGCCTGAGCCGGGGCGCAGACTGCGGCTCCAACGGACGCGTGTCCGAGAGCGTACCGTTCGCGTCGGTTTTCGCTCTGACGAAAGAAAACGCACAAAATTGGGAAAAAAGAAATCCATGGTCCTGCAGCGAAGCGATCCGTGTCCGCAATGTACGCTTCCGCACACAGACATCGGCACGAACAACAACAAACCTGACCCTATGACGTCACCGTTAGAGGCTTTCAGCAAAGCACGCTCACGCCACCAGGCGCGGCGAAACCTGACTCACGGCGGCAGAAGGAGGGAAGGAATCACGTGCGAGAGAGTGACGGCAGCGGAGCGCGAATCGAGCGCCTGCAGGAGGCGAGGCGGGGTGTCCGGCGCTACAGGAGCGGCGTATCTTCTAGGCATATGCGGCTATTATTGAAGAAGTTTCTGCCGCTCGTGATCCTGCTCGTTGCGGTTGCGGCGATCAGCATCACCGCCTTATGGCTGACGGGACGAAAAGCGCCACGACAAGCAGTCGCAACACAGGAGTCGGCGGCACCGGATTCGCTCAAGATCGTTCTGACGCCAGTTAAGGGTGAGAGCAAACTCGACGCGCAGATCGCTGAGTTGCAGGCCCGGATCAAAGGCGCGCCTGACGAAGTGCAGCATCTCGAGCGTCTCGGCTGGATGTTCGTCGCGAAGGCGCGTGTGAGCGGCGACCCCGGCTACTACAGCCTGGCAGAGCAGACCGCGAAAGCGATGATGAACGTAACTCCGGACGATCCCGCGGCCGCGCTGCTGCTCGGACATACCTACCATGCGCAGCACCGCTTCTCGGACGCGGAGGCGATCGCGCGCCAGCTGACCTCCCGACGGGAGTTCGTCTTCGATCACGCGCTCCTCGGTGACGTGTTGATGGAACAGGGGAAGCTCACCGAAGCCACTGAGGCATATCAAAAGATGGTCGACCTGAAGCCTTCGCTTCAAACCTACAGCCGCGTCGCCCACATGCGCTGGCTGAAAGGCGACCTCGATGGAGCCATCGGAGCGAGCCGCCTCGCCGTGGGGGCAGGAAGCCCTCGCGATTCCGAGCCGCTCAGCTGGGCGTATACACGGCTAGCATCGTACGAGCTACAAAAAGGAAACGCCAGTAGCGCAGTCGCAGATACGGATCGGGCTTTGCAGTTACTGCCTGCTTATGCTCCCGCCCTGGCGATGCGAGGTCGCATTCTGCTTGCCGAAGGCAAAGCAGAAGAAGCTGTCGAGCCGCTGCGGCGCGCGGTCGAAGCGAGCCCGCTGCCCGATAACCTGTGGCTTCTAGCAGACGCCCTGCGCGCCAGCGGCGACATCCCCGCAGCCGAGGCAGTCGAGGTACAACTCGCCAGGACCGGGGCAATCGACGATCCGCGCACTTACTCGCTCTTTCTTGCTTCCCGCGGGAAGGATGCGGCTCGTGCATTACAATTTGCCGTAGCTGAAATGTCAGCGCGGCAGGACATCTTTACTTATGACGCTCTGGCTTGGGCTCAGATGGCATCCGGCCAGGTCGAAAAGGCGCGCGAGAACATTGGCCGCGCGCTCGCAGAAGGCACCCAGGACGGGCGTCTTTTCTATCACGCGGGCGCGATCGCGGCAGCCGCGGGTGCAGATGCAGAAGCGCTGGAGCTTTTCAAGAAGGCTCGCGATCTCGAGATGATGCTACTGCCTTCAGAGCGGCAGGCACTCGATCAAGCTTTCACCGCGCTCGTCGCCGGCACAGCGCAACAACTTTCCTCAAACCAACCATACTCGAGGGAGAACAGGGCAGAGTAGAACACAAAAAAATGAAACTAACGACCTTCAACTTGGCAGCCACCTTCGGCGCAGCGTTCCTTACGCTTGCTGCTCCGGTGGCTATTCACGCGTCCAGTCATATGGACGCTCCACTTATCACCTTTGACGATCCGGCGAATACGACGGACGTCTACGCGTTCCTTCACAACCGTGAGTCGGACAACGCCAAGGTGCTCTTCACTTCGCTGGCAGTTTACCCGTTCGAAGAGCCTGGCATCGGCCCAAACAACTACCGGTTCGACGACGGTGTGCTTTATGAGATCCACGTCCTGACGGGCAACGATGTGGCGGCTGGGCGCGCGACTTTGACTTATCAATTCCGCTTCACCACCACCTTCAAAAAGCAGGACACAATCCTGCAGGCGTTCGCGGGGGTGATCGAGAACGTCGATGATGCGAATCAGAACCTGGTGCAACGTTACACGGTGACGAGAGTGGATCGTCGAACCGGCGTGAGCACTGAGCTGGGACGAGGCGTGGTGCCGCCGAATAACCAGGGCAACGCGACACCCCGTTACAACAATGACAACAACGGGGAGAACTCTGCCAAGCCCGGCGTCTCGCGCGAGGAAGACCTCGATCGCTATACGCGCCAGGCGATCGCCTCGCTGAGTGGCGGCCATCGTTCGTTCGCCGGCCAGCGTGAAGACGGTTTCTACGCCGACGTTCAGGCCGTCTTCGACCTGCTGAAGTTCCGCAGCGGCAAGGCAACTTTCGACAGCCAGGGTGGCTTCAATCTCCACGAAATGGCGCTCGAGATCCCGGTCAGCGATCTTGGTGGCGATCAGCAGGTCGTGGGTGTTTACGCCACCACGAGCCGCCCGCAAATGCGCGTCCTGAATGATGGGCCGAATGCAGGTGGACCGATGGAAACCGGGCGCTTCGTCCAGGTGGGACGGCAGGGCAACCCGCTCTTCAACGAAGGCCTCGTCGCGATCCAGGACAAGGATCGCTACAACCGCACTCAGCCGACCGACGATCCGGCGATCTTCGACAAATACGCTCGTTCTCCTGAGTTGGCGAAACTCATCAACGCGCTTGTCTTCAATGGTCAAAAGGTAGCACCGGAAGAGGACCGCACCGATCTTGTGCAAATCTTCATCCCCGACGTGATCAAAGTCGATCTTTCGACAGACGAGGCACGACTGGCCGGCGGCGGAAAGAACTTCGAGGGGAACCGCGACGACCAAGGATTCAGCCGGCTCGGAATCTTCGGCAACGACGTGCTGACAAGCAAAGTGCAGACCGGCTTCTTCAACAACGGTACCGTCCCGGGCGGATGGCCGAACGGCCGGCGCTTTGGTGACGACGTGCTCGATATCGCGGTCACCGCCATCCTCAGAGATCTGCGCGATCCGGCGAACCCGAAGATCACCTCGGCGGACGGGATCGA
>CADCTA010000022.1 GCA_902805675.1 uncultured Chthoniobacterales bacterium
TCACAGCGATCTGGAGATCCGGAACTATGTGAAGAAGAAGCTGCAGTTCGCCGCCGTCTCGAAGATCGTGATCGAGCGCGCGTGGAACAGCATCCGCGTGACCATTTTCACCGCGCGTCCCGGCATCGTGATCGGCCGCAAAGGCGCTGAGATCGAGAAGATGACCGAAGAGATCTCGAAGATGGCGCAGGGCAAGCAGATCAAGATCGACATCCAGGAGATCAAGACGCCTGAGCTCGACGCACAGCTCGTGGCCGAGAACGTGGCGCTGCAGATCGAGCGTCGTATCGCTTACCGCCGCGCGATGAAGAAAGCCGTGCAGGTGGCGATGGATTTCGGCGCGCAGGGGATTCGTCTGCGCAGCTCGGGTCGCTTGAATGGCGCGGAAATTTCGCGCTCGGAGTGGTATCGTGAGGGCAAGGTTCCTCTGCACACGCTCCGTACGCCGATCGATTACGGCTTCGCGGAAGCGAACACGGTTTACGGCAAGATCGGTGTGAAATGCTGGCTCTGTAAGAAAGAGGAAGTGCCGGTGGAACCTGCGACTCCTCCGCCGCCAGCCCCGGCTGAAGTTTAGTCTGAGACTAACGAGTAATTTTTTAAGGAGATACTGACATGCCATTGATGCCAAAACGGGTGAAGTACCGGAAGACCCAGCGGGGAAGCCGCAAGGGGACGGCTTCACGTAATCTCCGGATCGACTTCGGCGAATTCGGACTCCAGACGCTCGAGCGCGCGTGGATCACGAACACGCAGATCGAAGCCGCTCGTGTGGCGCTCACGCGTAACATGAAGCGCAAAGGCAAGCTCTGGATCCGCATTTTCCCCGACAAGTCGGTGACGGGTCGTCCGCCGGAAACCCGAATGGGTAAGGGCAAAGGCCAGCCGGAATACTGGGTCGCGACGGTTCGCCCGGGCAACATTTTGTTTGAGCTCGATGGTGTGACGGAATCTGTCGCGCGCGAGTCGCTGCGCCTCGCTGCTAACAAGCTGCCGGTGCGCACCAAGTTCCTGACCCGACACCACGTCGCCGCTGCGTAACGCGATATGAAATTTAAAGAAATCAGCGAGATGAGCTCGGAAGAGCTGCAGACGAAGAAGCGCGACATCCGCCAGGAAGCGCTGCATCTCCGCCTGCAACAGCAGAGCGGACAGCTCGAGCAGCCGAGCCGGTTGCGTTTGTTGCGCCGTCAGGTCGCGCAGATCGAGACGGCACTCTCCAAGCGCACCGCGAAGACGGAGGCGAAGTAATTTATGGCCGAAGCAACTGAACAACAGACCGGTGACACCGCCGTAGCGGAGACCACCGAAGCGACCCGTGCTAACCGGAAGACGAAAACCGGCGAAGTCGTTTCGAGCGGCATGAACAAGACGATCGTTGTTCAAACCACCACGCGTGTCCCGCACGCGAAGTTCGGCAAGATCGTGAAGCAGAAGAAGAAATTCTACGCGCACGACGAGGAGAACAAGGCGAAGACCGGCGACACCGTCCGCATCATGGAGACGCGGCCGCTTAGCAAATTGAAGCGCTGGCGTTTGGTCGACGTGATCGCCAAGTAACCGGCCAACCAGGAAATTTATATGGTCTACATCAGATCCAGACTCGACGTGGCAGACAACAGTGGCGCCCGCATGGCCACGATGATCGGCGTGATCGGCCAGGGCACCAGCCTGTCGGCCGGCATCGGCGACGTCATCACGGCGAACGTGAAAGAGGCGAGCCCGAACGGCACCGTCAAGAAGGGCGAAGTCGTCCGCGCGGTCCTCGTGCGCACGCGTCACCCCATCAAGCGGGATGACGGCTCCGTGCTCCGCTTCGACAACAACGCCATCGTCATCATCGACAAAGATTTAAACCCGCGCGGCACCCGCATTTTCGGGCCGGTCGCGCGTGAGTTGCGCGAGCGCAATTTCATGAAAATTGTCTCGCTCGCTCCGGAAGTTTTATGAACCGAATCAAGCTGCACGTCCGCAAGGGCGACCAGGTGGAAGTGATCGCGGGGAACCACAAGGGTTCCACCGGGAAGGTGCTCGACATCTTCGCGCGCAAGCAGCGCGTGGTGATCGAAGGCGTGCGCATGATCAAGAAGCACATGCGGAAGTCGCAGGACAATCCGCAGGGCTCAATCGCCGAGCGCGAAGGTCCGATTCACATCTCGAATGTGAAGGTGGTCGAGCGCGGCGAGCGCGCGGAAGACAAGAAGGGCGGCGCCAAGAAGAGCGCGAAGGGCAAAGCCGACGCGCCGAAAGCAGCCGCGAAGAAGGCAAGCCGCAAGACGAAAGGAGCCAAGCAAGCGACGGAAGAGTAGAGCGAATCGCCAACGCGGTCATCCTGAGCGGAGCGAAGCGGAGTCGAAGGACCCCGCGATCTCACCCTCGATGGTGCCGCGGGATTCTTCGACTCCGCTGCGCTTCGCTCAGAATGACGCGCGTTTTAGGGCGCTCGACGGCTGAATGGCAGTATTGACATGAACAACGAATTTTACACGCATTACAAAGAGCACGTCGTGCCGGCGCTTCAGAAGGAGCACGGCTACAAGAACGTGAACCAGATTCCGAAGGTCGAGAAGGTGGTCATCAACACCTGCGTCGGCTCACAGGCTGACGTGAAGCAGGCGCTCGAAGATGCGAAGGCTGAACTGGCGCTCATCAGCGGACAGAAGCCCGCGGAGACGCGCGCGAAGAAGAGCATCGCGAACTTCAAGCTGCGGGGCGAACAGGCGATCGGCGCGAAGGTGACGCTGCGCGGGCAGCACATGTATGAATTTCTCGAGCGCCTGATCAAAACCGGGCTGCCTCGTATTCGCGACTTTCGTGGCGTTTCGCCGAAGGCTTTCGACGGCAACGGCAACTACACGCTCGGCGTGACCGACCAGTCGGTGTTCCCGGAAGTGGAGCTCGACAAAATCAAGCGCAACATCGGTTTTGATGTTACCATCGTCACCTCCGCGAAGACGAACGAAGAGGCCAAATCGCTCCTGAGCGAGATGGGAATGCCGTTCAGCGACCGCGCGAAAAAGGCGGCTGCGACTACCCCCGCAGCCTAATCCCATGAGCACTGTTACCGATCCTATTGCCGACCTTCTCGCCCGCGTGCGCAACGCCGCGGCTGCCGGGAAGCACGAGATGTTTGTCCCTTACTCGAAGATCAAGAGCGAGATCATCCGCATCTTGAAAGACGAGGGCTACATCACTGACTACGCGCTCGACAACGAAGCGGCGCATCCGCGGATCAAAATCACGAACAAGATCGCGAATCGCTCGAGCGCCATCACGGGCTTGAAGCGCGTGAGCCGTCCTGGTTTGCGCCGGTATGTTGGCGCGCAGGAGATCCCGCGCGTGCTCGGCGGCATGGGCATCGCAATTCTTTCCACACCGCGCGGCGTGCTATCCAGCCGCGAAGCGAAGAAGCAAAACGTTGGAGGCGAGCTGCTGGCTTACATCTGGTAAGCAGGCTCTGAATTTCTTATGTCACGAATTGGCAAACAGGCAGTCGACATTCCCGGCGGCGTCAAGGTGAACATCGGCAACGATGGCGCTGTGGCTGTTGAAGGCCCGAAGGGCAAGCTCAGCTGGCAGTTGCCACGCGAGATCACGGCGAGTGTCGCTGACAATCGCGTGTCGGTCGTTCGCGGTGCCGAGACGCGCAGCGTGAAAGCTCTGCATGGGCTTTCCCGCAGCCTGGTCAACAACATGATCCAAGGCGTGAGCGTCGGGTTCACGAAAGACCTCATCATTGAAGGCGTCGGCTTTAAGGCGGCCGTGCAGGGTAACAACCTGAGCCTGGCTTTGGGCTTCTCGCATCCGGTGCTGCATCCGATCCCGGAAGGCATCAAGGTCACCGTCGCGGAAAACACCAAGATCAGCATCAGCGGCATCGACAAGCATCTCGTCGGCCAGATCGCCGCGGATATCCGCCGCTACTACCCGCCTGAGCCTTATAAAGGCAAGGGCGTGCGTTACGCCGGCGAAATCATCCGCCGTAAGGAAGGTAAGACGGTTCAGTAATATGAAGGCCGATCGTAAACAGATCAGAGACCGCATTCACAAGCGGATCCGGAAACGGGTCAGCGGAACGGCGGAACGCCCGCGTCTCGCGGTGCATTTTTCAGGCAAGCACGTCTACGCGCAGGTCATCGACGACACCGTCGGCAAGACCCTCGCGGCAGCGGGCACGACCGAGGACGGTCTCGTCAGCAAGCCGGGTGCGAATGTCGCATCGGCGGTGGCAGTGGGCCGGACGGTTGCGGAGCGTTTGCTCGCGAAGAACGTCGACAAGGTCGTGTTCGATCGCGGCGGCACACAGTATCACGGCAAAGTGAAAGCACTGGCCGACGCAGCCCGCGAAGGCGGATTGAAATTTTAGGAAGTAAGTAATGGCACAACATCAAGGCGGCGGAAGACGTCAGGAACGTCAGACAGACAAGAGCTCGGCAGCGCGCGGAGATACGACTGAGAAGGTCGTGTTCATCAATCGTTGCGCGAAGGTCGTGAAGGGCGGCCGGCGTTTTAGCTTCAGCGCGTTGATCGTGGCCGGAGATCATGACGGCAAAGTTGGAGTCGGATTCGGCAAGGCAAACGAAGTAGCCGAAGCGATTCGGAAAGCCTCCGACGCAGCACGCAAAGGCATGGAGTCGATGTCGCTGCACGGGAACACGATTCCGCACGAGACGATTGGCGAGTTCGGTGGCGGTCGCGTTCTCCTGCGTCCCGCATCTCCAGGAACTGGCGTTATCGCCGGTGGTGGTGTGCGCGCCGTTGTTGAAGCTGCCGGTATCAAGGACGTGCTGGCGAAGTCGCTCGGCTCGAGCAATCACTCCAATGTCGTGAAGGCGACGATCGAAGCCTTGCGCGGTCTTCGCCGCAAAGATGAAATTTTCAAGACCCGTGGAATTCGCCCTGCGATGACCACGACAGCGGAAGGAAAGGCTGACGGACAATGATGCGGTTGCACAATCTTCGCCCCCGACCGGGTTCGAAGCACCGGGTTAAGCGGCTCGGTATTGGTGAAAGCTCGGGCCACGGAAAGACGAGCGGCAAAGGCCACAAGGGCCAGAAGGCGCGTTCCGGCGGAAGCATCCGTCTCGGATTCGAAGGCGGCCAGATGCCGCTCATCCGGCGGTTGCCAAAGCGTGGCTTCAACAACGCCGCTTTCCACAAGACTTACGCACTCGTTAATCTGGACGATCTCAACGCGTTCGAAGCCGGCTCGACTGTCACCGAGCAGATGCTGCGCGACTCGAAAGTGATCCGCGGCAACGTCTACGGCGTGAAGGTTCTCGGAAACGGCGAGCTGAAGCACGGCCTCACGATTGAAGCTGATAAGATCAGCGCGGCTGCGCGGCAGAAGATCGAAAGCGCAGGCGGCACTGTTACTTTGCGCGAGCCGAAGGCTCCTAACGGTCCTCGGTTTCCAGCGAGTGCAGGCGCGTCAGCGGAAGCGAAGCCAAAGAAATCTGCGGCCAAGAAGAGCTCCGCTAAAGGCGGCGCCAAGAAGTCGGCAGACAAGAGCTAGCGTCGCTCTGACGAAGTCTTAGTCGATGGTTTCGGCGTTTCTCAACACCGTCAAGATTCCGGAGCTGCGGCGCCGGATCCTGTTCACCCTCGCGGTCATCGTGATCGTGCGGCTCGGCGCGGCCATCACCACACCCGGCGTCAATGCCGCGGTGCTGCAGGAGTGGTTCCGGGATGCGATGAACAACCAGACCGGCGGCGGCGTCGCGGCGCTGTTCAACTTGTTCAGCGGCGGCGCGCTCGAGAACTGCGCGATCTTCTCGCTCGGCATCATGCCGTACATCAGCGCGTCGATCATGCTGCAGTTGCTCACTGCGGTGATCCCGAAGCTCGGCAGGCTGGCGAAGGAAGACGGCGGACGGCAGAAGATCATGCAGATCACGCGCTACGCGACACTCGCGTTGTGCCTGGTGCAGGGTTACCTGCTCGCAGTTTCGCTGCAGAATCCGGCTTCGAATCCGATGCTCGGCGGTATCACT
>CADCTA010000023.1 GCA_902805675.1 uncultured Chthoniobacterales bacterium
CCGTATCATCGGCGTGTCGCCAGCGCTGGGGCGCGAGTTCACCGCGGACGACAATCGCCCCGGTGCGGAGAAGGTGACGTTGCTGAGCGACGAAATCTGGCAGCGCGATTTCGGCCGCGATCCAAATGTGGTGGGGCAGGCGATCCGCATCAACGGCAAGCCGGCGACGGTGATCGGCGTGATGCCGCCGAAGTTCAAGTTCCCGCAGAACGAGCAGCTCTGGGTGCCGCTGTATAATGAATTTCCGGTCAAGCCGCGCGGCGCACAGGACGCGAGAGGCTTTCAAGTCCTGGCCCGTCTGAAGCCGGGTGCGAGCCTCGATCAGGCGAACCTGGAGGCGGTGGAGATCGCGCGCCGCCTGTCGAAGGAATACCCGAAGACGAATGGCGATCTGAGTTCCGCGCGTGTCACGCCGCTCCTGGAGGCATTCACCGGGCCGCAGATGCGCGCTACGATCTACGCGATGCTCGGCGCCGTCGTGATGGTGCTGCTGATCGCGTGCGTCAACGTCATGAACATGCAGTTCGGCCGCGCCGCGCTCCGCGCGAAGGAGCTGGCCATCCGCGGCGCGCTGGGCGCCACGCGCGGGCGACTCGTTAGGCAAATGCTCACGGAGAGCCTGCTTGTCGCGGTGCTCGGAACGGTGATCGGCGTGCTGCTCGCGTATTGGTCGCTCGACATGATCACCAGCTACATGCGCTCGATGGCGAACCCGCCGCCGTACTGGCTCGTCTTCTCGATCGACGGCCCGGTACTGCTGTTTACCATCGTGATCACGGTGGTGGCGACGATCGCCTCCGGTTTGATCCCGGCGATGCTCAGCTCGCGGCAGAATCCGGCCGAAGTGATGAAGGAAGGCGGGCGCGGCAACAGCAGCCGTCTGGTGAATGCGCTCACGCGGGTGCTCGTGATCGCGCAGATCGCCCTCAGTGCCGCGCTGCTCGTCGCCGCGACGTTCCAAGTAAAGTCGATCCGCAATCAGACAACCCTCGACTACGGCTACGACGAAGAGGCTGTCTACTCGGCGCGCATGGGCCTGATGGAGGGCGATTACCCGGGGACCGAAGCGCGCCAGCAGTTCTTCGTGAAGGCGCTGCGGGGACTTCGCTCGAACCCGGAGTTCAGCGGCGCCGCGATGACGTCGCGCATGCGCATGACGTTCGGCAACTTCGGGCGCTATGAAGTGGACGGAAAGACGTATGTCACCGATCGGGACCGGCCGCAGGGGAACTCCGAGGCGGTCTCGGACGGCTACTTCGACTTGTTAGGCTTGAAGATCATCGAGGGGCGCGATTTCACGATCGAAGACAGCGATGCACGACAGCCGGTGGCGATCGTCAACACCAGCTTTGCCCGCAAATATTGGGGTAACGAGAGCCCGATCGGGCGTCGCATTCGCCAGCATAATCCTGCGCAGCCGGAGGAATGGCGCACGATCGTGGGAATGGTGCCAGACACGCAGATGCAGGGGCCGTTCAACCAGCAGACGGACCAGGCCGGCTTCTACATTCCATTGTTAGGTGTGCCGCCAGCGCCGCAGTATGTCACGGTCGTCGTTCGCCCGCAGGCGGGCCAGCGTGCGGAGACACTCGGGCCGGCGCTCGGTCGCGGAGTAGCCCAGATTGACGCGAACCTGCCGGTGTATTTCGGCGGCACAGCGGCACGACTTCAAGATGAGGTGCTCGGCATCAATCGCTTGATCGCGACGCTCTTCACCATCTTCGGAATCGCTGCGGCGGTGCTGGCGGCGGTCGGCCTTTACGGCGTGATGAGCTTCAGCGTGAACCAGCGGACGCAGGAGTTTGGCATCCGCATGGCGCTCGGAGCAGATGCAGCCCGCATCCTTGGGATGGTGATGCGGCAGGGGGCGTTCCAGCTCACCATCGGGCTGACGCTGGGAGTGGGAGGTGCAGTGTTGCTGCTGGGCGTGGTCGGCCGGCAGGCGCTCCAGAACTTCCTGTTCAAGGTGAACACGCTCGATCCGACGATCTACGTCGCGGTCACGGCGCTGCTTACCGTAATCGCTGCGCTGTCGTGCCTTGTCCCGGCGCGGCGCGCTACGCGGGTGAATCCAATCGTGGCGTTACGAGCGGAGTAGTTCGAGGGACCAGGCTTTGCGTGCGACCGCCATCGCACGGAAGGGCGATGTAAAAAGAGTGACAGCAGAGTTCCTGCTGCTCATCCTAACAATACACCTATGAAAAAATCCCTCCTTACATCCATCGTCGCGATCGTTGGCGTCGCGTTCGTCGCCTCGTGCACGAACACGACTGAAACGGCGACCACCACCTCCGGAAGCAGCAGCATGCAGACCTCGAGCAAGAAGTCGGCGAGCGGCAGCGGCACCGACTCCGGCGCAACGAAAACGAAAAAACAATCCCGGACTGAGAACAAAGCGAAGAAGGGTACCGCCACCGGCGGTTCCGAGAGCGGCGGCCCCGGGGCTGGCGAACAGCGCACATCGCCGTCGCCATCTCCGTCACCAGGCGGCAACCAGTAGGACAGGCCTAGCCTACAAAAGCTCTGCGGATTGCAGCTGGGCGTGCTCAGCTGCAATCCGCTTTTTCTTTTTCGGCTAGCGGTAAAACCAGAGGGCGGCGAGCGCGGCCACGAGCACGATCGCTGTCACCCACCAGAGCGGACGGATCCCGCGCGGCTTCGGCGACGAGCCGAACTCCTCGCGCACGAACTCATCGTAGTTGAATTCGTCATCGCCCAAGTCGACGCCGTCATAGGCGTCCGCGTCTTCTCGCCAGCCGGAGTTGTGATCGGCTCCACATTCGGGACAGGCTAGCGCGCGCGGCGGCACGTCCTCACCGCAGACAGGACAGATCTCCGGCGTCGCGGGCTGTCGTCTCTTGGTTGTACTCATAGAAATTCGCGGGCACTGCAGTCATTTCATCACGTGGCCGCGCCGCAGTGAACTCACTCGTAACCTACGAATCATTGCGCGCGTGCAATCAACCAGTGACATCCGATTGCCAATAAGATGAACCGCATCCTCCTCTCTGTGCTGGCGATCAGTCTCTGCGCAATCGCGAGCGTCTCGGCTGATGAAAACGTACGCGGCGCGCAGACGCGGCTGAAAGAGCAGGGCTTTTTCTTCGGCGAGCCGAACGGAGTAGTCGACAAAGACACATCGGCCGCAATCTCCCGCTACCAGATCCGGAACGGGCTGCAGATCACGGGGCAGCTGGATGCAAACACCGCGAAATCCCTCGGAATCGCAGGTGCGGCGGCACCTGCCAACACGGCTGCGGCTCAGACTGGCTCGTGGCAGCAATTGCGGAAGAGCGATCGGCAGTTTCTGGAGCGACTCGAAACCACCAGGCCCGGCGGGAAGCCTGGGCAGGTCGCCAGCGCACGTGCTACAACGGCAGCGAAGCGCGTCCCGGGCGAGCCGCCGCAGCCGTCACCTCCTCGGACCGATCCTGCCGCGACGCGCTCATCAGCTTCGATGAGCGGAGCACCGGGGTCCGAGTACGACGGTTCGGTCGTGGTCCTCAGCCGCGAGCGCCTGCGCGACTACGTCGGGGCGTTTATTCTCGCTGGCCTCGATCCACGGGTTGGGGCTGAGCTGGAGTTCTTCGGCGATCGCGTCGACTACTACCGTCAGGGTACCCTCGGCCGAGAGACCATCCGCGCCGACCTGCAAAAGTATGCCCGGCAGTGGCCGGAGCGACGCTTCTGGCTGGCGGGCGAAGTAGCCGTCCAACCACAGTCGGACAGCCGGCTGCGCGTCACCTTCCCGCTCCGCTACGATCTGCGGAACGGCACAAAGCGCGCGTCTGGCCAGGTGCAGAAGACGCTGCTTGTGGAGGTGGTCGGGGACGATCTTCAGATCGTTGCCGTCAACGAGCGCAAAGCAGGATAGGAACCGCGCTGGTTAAGCTATGTCAGGAGCGAGACTGTGAAGCCGAACATCGAGAAGACCGGGCGCCTCGCGCGGGGCGGAATCAGCGCCATCTTCCTGCTCGCTGCGGGAGCGGTGGCGCCCTACTCAGCGCCGCTCGCAGTCATATTCCTGCTCGTCGGCCTCTTCACGCTTTTTGAGGCGTTGCGCGGCTGGTGCGCTGTCCGGGCCTGCGGGATCAAAACGCCGTTGTAACGAGCGGTGCGCGCGCTGCCGCCTGCGCAATGCGGCGAGCTTACTTGTCTCGGCCGAGGAGCGGGAAGCCTTCCGAGCGTGCCACGTAAGTGGCGGCGGTGAGATCGCCGCTCACGTTCAACACGGTACGGCACATGTCGAGGATGCGATCGACGCCGAGGATGATCGCGATCAGCGCCGGATTGATTCCGTAGGTGGCGAGCATCACGATGATGAACGGGATCGACGCGCTGGGAACGCCAGCGGTGCCGATGCCGCCGAGGATGGCGAAATAGGCGATGCCGAGTTGCTGCCAGATCGTGAGGTCGATGCCGGCAAGCTGCGCGAGGAACAGAACCGTCACGCCTTCGTAAAGCGCCGTGCCATTTTGGTTCGCAGTCGCGCCGACGGTGAGGACGAAGCCGTTGATCTCGCGCGGCACGCCGAGGTTTTCCTCCGAGACTCGCAATGCGGTGGGGAGCGTCGCGTTCGATGAGGAGGTGGAAAACGCGGTCAGCATCACGGTTTTGATGCGGCGGAAGAACTCGATCGGGTTGATGCGGGAGAGGAACCAAACCGAAAGCGAGTAAACGCCGAACATGTGGAGCGCGAAGCCGAGCAGCGCCGTGACTACAAACCAGGCGAGCGCGCTGAGAAGATCGAGGCCGAAGCGGGCGGTGTTGTTGAAGAGCAGGCACGCGACGGCGAACGGCGCGACCTTCATGATGATATCGATGATCTTGCAGCAGATCTCGAAGAGCGCCTGCAACGCGGCGAGCAGCGGCGCCGTGACTTGCGGCTTCACGAGCGTGGCGGCAATGCCAAGCAGCACGGCGAATAACATGAGATGCAGCATGTCCGGCGTGTCGGTCTGTTTCTCTTCACCCGCGCGAATTCCGGCGACGGAGGCCAGGGGGTTTGATGGGATGAGGGTCTTGACGACCTGCATCGGGCCCGAGTCCGCTGAAGCGGGCTTCTTGGTTGCGTCGGCTACCCGCTTCGCGGCGTCGCTGCCGTAGCGTTCCTCGAGGCCGGCGCGAGTCGCAGGATCCACGCGCTCGCCGGGGCGGATGGTGTTTGTGACGGTGAGGCCGATGACAACCGACAGCGCGGAAATGACGAGCGTGTAGGCGAAGCACTTCAGCCCGACGCGGCCGAGCTTGCGGACATCACCAATGCCGGCCACGCCGACGACGAGGGAGGAGAAGACAAGCGGCACGACGATCATCAACAGGAGGCGCAGGAACAGCGTGCCGACCGGCTCGGTAATGTTCGCCACCGTCCAGACGACGCGCGGGTCGTCACCGCCCAGCGCCATGTTTGCGGCGACACCGGCGACAACGCCGACGCTCAGACCGATGAAGATGCGCGTGTGAAGCGGCATCCCCTTCGGCTTGTCGACCGTCTCATCGTCTAGGTCCGTCGTGGTCTCGCGTTCGAAGTTGTCGTGAGCACCCGAGGTAGCCGGTCGCTTGTCGTTGGGGTCGTCCATCGCTGGCAATCAATAGTGTCCTCTCGAACGAAGTCGAGACATCCCGGTGCACGGCTCTGAGGTTAGCCACGGGATTCCTCCACTCCGCTGCACTCCGGTCGGAATGACAAGGTGGCGAACCAGGTCCACGCGATGAGCAACAGCTGCACCGGCACCCGCGCGAGCAGGTAGGCGGGTCCGAGTTCGTGCCCTCCGAAATCAACACGCTGTAACGCGCCGTAT
>CADCTA010000024.1 GCA_902805675.1 uncultured Chthoniobacterales bacterium
ATCGGAATCGTGACATTCTTGCTTGTGTCGGAAGGCTCAAACGTCAGGTCAGCAGAAACTGCCGTGTAATCGGAGCCAGCCGCGGCTGTGCCGTCGCTCGTGGCGTAGTGCACACTCGCCGGCACCTCAGTCGCGCCAGTCTTCGTGATCGTGACGGTGGCGCTGGTGCCGTCTTCATTCACCGAGAAGCCGGCGAGACTGAATTGCACTGCTGGCGGCGGGTCGTCATTGGTGATGTTGACCACCGCGGCCGAAGGCGTCGTGAGCGTCGCATCGACAGGCGCACTCAGGGCCGCGTTGAACGATTCGCTGAGCTCATAAATGTTCTCGTTGTTGAGCGCGATCTGGAACGTCTTGCTCATCTCGGAAGGGCCGAGAACCAGGTCAGCGGCAGGGTCAGTGAAATCACCGCCGGCGATCGCGGTGCCACTTGTGGCGGAGGTACGCACCGTCGCATCGAGCGCCGTCAGTCCGGTCTTGGTGACGGTGAGCGTCGCGACACCGGTGCTCTCATTGAAAGTGTAATCCGCAGCGCTGAGCTTCAGCACCGGCGCGGGATCGTCGTTCGTGATCGTGACAACGGACGTCGACTGCGTCCCAAGGGTTGCGCCGCTCGGCGATGACAACGTGACGTTGATCGTCTCGTCGCGCTCGTAGATCGTTTCCCGCGCGATGGTGAGGGTGATACCCAGACTCGAGCCACTCGGGAAATTCGCGCTGAAGTTAAGAGGGCCTGACGCCGTAGTGTAATCTGAACCTGCGGTGGCTGTCCCGTTGCTCGTCGCGTAGCTGACGGACGACGCCACCTCGGTCGCTCCGATTCTGCTGACGTTGATTGATACCGACGTCTGCGTTTCGCTAACGCTGTACGTGGCAGCGGTGAACTGCACCGTCGGCGGCGGATCGTTGTCGACGATCGTCAGCGTCTGCGTGGAAGGCGTGCCGATGGTCGCGAAGCCGCTGACGGGCACCAGCGTGAAGGTAAGCGTCTGGTTTCCTTCATAGACTGCATCGTCCACGATCGGCAGCTGCACCGTTTTGTCTGCCGCATCATCCGCGGCCCAGTTGACGAGCAGATCGCCACGGATGCGTGCAAGGTTCTTGGCGACACTGCCGCGGTAAGTAGCGAATGCCCCGCCGATCACGACGCTTCCGTCGTTCTGCAGCGCGACTGCGAACACCGAACCGTTTGTACCGGGGGCCGACGTGAATGCGGTGTCTGGAGTTCCGTTTGTGTTTAGCCGCTCGAGTCGGCCAATGGTCGGGGCGCTGAACGAGGCGATGAGGATCTTCCCGTCCGGCTGCAAGGCAATCGCATAAACGAGGCCGTTCGCGCTCCCGTTGAAGGAGGTATCGCGCGAGCCGTCGCTATCGAGCCGGGCGACGAAACCGCTCGGGTTAGTAAAGCTGCCGCCGATGATAATTTTCCCGTCGGGCTGGACGGCGATCGCTTCGACCCAGCTATTGAGCGCTGGTGGCGTGAATTGGTGATCGAGCGTTCCTGTGTCGGTCAGTCTCGCCAGGCGTACTTTCGCCACACCTTCATAGGTGTTGAACTCACCACCGATGAGAACTTTCCCGTCGTCCTGCAGGGTCATGGAGCGGACTCTGCCATCGGCCCCTGCGCCGGCCGCGAACGAGGTGTCCAGCGAGCCATCCGTGTTCACCCGCGCGACGTAGCCCCGTGCAGTGCCGTTGTAAAAAGTGAAGCTGCCAGCGATGACGATCTTGCCGTCAGGCTGGAGAGCCATCTCCGACACATCCGAGTTCGCGCCGGTTCCAGGATTGAACGCCGTGTCCAAAGTGCCATCCGCGTTCAGTCGCGCGAGGCGGTTCCGTGCCACCCCTCGATAGGCGGTGAAGTCACCCGCAATCAGGATTTTTCCGTTCGGCTGGACGGCTACCGCGAAGACATATGCTTGGCCGCCAGTGACGCCAGTGCCGGGATCGAACGAAGTGTCGAGCGAGCCGTCAGAGTTGACGCGCGCAACGGCCCGGCGCGCCACGCCGTCGTAGGTGGTGAATGCGCCGCCGATGACAACTTTGCCATCGGGTTGCAACGCGGTGGAATACACGCTGGAATTCGGACCGGTGGTCGTGTTGAAGTTGGTGTCTAGCGCACCAGGTCCCATGTAGTCGCTGCTGATCGTGGTGCCGTTGGTGATGGTCAGCTTCGCCGTCACCGGACCTTCGCTGCCGCCCGTGCGCGTGACTGTGACGGGAGCCGTGACGCCGGCTCCTTCAGTCACGGTGTTCGTGGTCGCAGTCAGCGCGAGCGTGCCAGGAAGCCGCACTTCCACCGCGCCGATATCGCTCTCGTCACCGCCCGTGACATCCGCGATCGCGCTATCGTAAACGAAGGCGCGCGACTGGCCCCGCTGATCGCTGGCGCTGCCGTCGGTCGCCAGGTTTTTGCCCCGGTCGATCGCTGGACTTCCAGGCGCGGGCGCATGCGTGAACGTCCGTCCGCCATTCGGCCGCAACGGCTGGAGCTGGGGATCCGTGTTGATCTGGTCGGTCGTGCCGTTGTTCGGGCCAGAACCGTCGCTGCTGATGTTGTACCCGTCGGACGTTACGCCCCAACCGCCAACATTCGGGATCGTCATGCCTTGCGCCTTCTTCAAAATACAGTTGCCGATCCGCGGCAGGGGATTGCCTTGCTGATAGATTTCGCTGCCGTCGAAAACGGCCTTGTTCTCTGCGAAGGTCGTGTTCGCAAATGTCATCGGCCCGCTGAAGTTGCTCCGAACCGCGCCACCCACGCCCCTTGCCGTGTTACCGCTCAGCGTGCTGTTGTTTACGATCACGGTGCCTCCCTCAAACCAATTATAAATGGCGCCGCCTTCGTCGGCTCTGTTTCCGCTGATCGTGCTGTTTGTGACCGTCGTTTGAACAAGTCCGGGTATACCCGCGTAGTTCAAAATGCCGCCGCCGCCCCCGGCATCGTTATCGCGAAGGGTGCTGTCGATCACCGTGACGGTCGCGGCGGATCCGGGGCCCCCGCCATAGCCGAGGTTGACGATAGCTCCACCCCCACGAGCGCCCGTATTTCTGCTGATCGTACAAGCTCGCACGGTCAGATACCCGAAATGGTTACGAATCCCGCCGCCGTAACTAAGGACTGGGTCCGGATCGCTTGCGAAGCCGTTGCTGATGGTGAGGCCGGAGATCTCCACCGTGCGTCCGACACCGATGGCGAAGACCGAGAAATTCGGCGTTCCAGCCGCGCTGCTCCGCGTCACGTTGAGCAAGTCCGCACCCGGCCCGGCGATGGTCGCGTCGCTGTTGATGTTCAGGACACCGCTGGTGAGCGTGATCGTGCAGCCGCCGCTCGTGCAACCTGCGGCGTCCGCCGGGATCGCAAAGTCGATCGTGTCTGCGTCTACGGAGGCGTTCGCGTCCGCGATCGCCTGACGCAAGGAGCCGGCGCCGCTGTCGCTGGTGTTCGTGACGCTAAACGTCGCCGCCTGCGCAGCTGACGCGCACAACATCGTTGTGACGAATAGCAGCGTTAAGGCTGAGTGAAGACCGCGGGCGGGAATCGTGCGTTTCATAAAGGATCGGCGGTGAGAGCAGGGACGAAGGTCGCCTGCCGAATTAAGAGGGCTGAATGCGCTCATCCCCCTCAACGCTGGGAAAAGCTGGGAACGGGACCAAAGTTTCTCGGTGGACATAAGAATTTTCGGGCGATGGATTGCGACGGCGATCGGGCTCGGAGGAACAGATGGGGAAAGAGGCGGCGTATTACCTGCGTTCGTGTTTTATTTTTGCTGGCCGGCGCGCTTACTCCGCGGTTACCGGATTTGCGGGCAAAGATGTATCGGGACCGAATTGCCGCGTCTATACGCGGTCCCGCGTACCTGCCCGGCCTAACGAGCGCTAAGCGCTTCGAGCGCTTTCACCACGGCAGCGTGGCGATTTTCCACGTCCAATTTCTCGAAGACGTGCTGCAGATGCTTATCCACCGTGCGCGCGCTGATGCTGAAGATGATTCCCATCTCCCGGTTGCTCCGGCCCTTTGACAGCCAGTAGAGAAGCTCCGCCTGGCGCGCGGTTAATCGGAACCGTTTTTGCAGCAGCGAAGGCATGAGCGCCGGATTCATTTCAGTCAGCACAAGCAGCCAGTGACCGCCTTCAGCTGCAGCGGCGCGCACCGCCAACGGCAGCTCAGCGCCGGTGATCTCCAGATCCAGCGGATCGGTTCCGGCGTAGCTCCGCGCCGTCGTGAGCCAACGGGAAATCTCGGGCGGCAGACGTTCGCCCGCCGTGCTCGGAAAGCCGTGGCGCAGCTGTGAGACGGCACGGCGGTTGGAATGAACAATCCTGCAACTTCGGTCGACAACCAGAAGGCCATGGTCGCCGGACGACTCCGGCTGCCGGCCGGAGAGCAACTCAACCCCGCGACGCTGCGTCACGGCCACGGCCAGGAGATAAGCATTGGCCAGGTGCGGCCGCAGGAGTGAGGCGATCGCGCGGTCGCGGTCTGTGAACTCGCCGTCCGGACGGTGGAGAGTAAACGAAATCTTAAGCGAAGCGGAGGGGCTGACCGTGAAGGAGAGAATCTCGCGCGCGGTGCGCGCCCGGAGGTTCCCGAGGTTTCCCAGTGGCGTCACAGACGTGGGCGGCGCGCTCTGCTCCAATCCGCCCGCGTATTTCTCCGGCTCGCACACATAGCGTGCTGTCTTCGAGCGAAGCTCCAGCTCGCGGTAAGTGGCGAAGAGCGACGGGACCAAGCCATCCAGCGCCCGGAGGCTCGCGCGCGGGTAAGTGGTCAGCCCAAGCCCGCGATACAGCTCGGGCACCGTATCGAGCACCCTTCGGTAATCGTCCTCCGACAGCCCCGGCGCAGTACGCCGGCGCGGACGCGGGATCGCATCCGCGCTTTCCAGCATTTGGCTGTGAGATTCTCGTTCCATCCGTTCGTGGCTCGCCTGCACCTTAGGAGTTGATGTGCAGGGGCGGCCCGGGCGTGAGATCTCTCCGCAAATAGAGTTGGGAATTCGCGCGCGATATTACCTGGCTGCGACTTTTCGCGCGGTGAGCGTCGCGAGTGAGACGCTGACTCTCCGATTTTCGAGGGTTCCTTGTGACGCCGCACGAGTGATTGAGCCCATTTCCCTCAACGCTGGGAACGGCAGCAAACCGGACCAAAGTTTTTTCGGGGATGGCTATATTTTCGCGAAAGTTTTAATGCTTAAGCGTGTCGCACGAGCAGGATCACGCGGTCGCGGAGGCGAAATCGTTTCTCGAGACCATCGCGCCCGAAGCCGCCACGCGGCTCCTGGCCGACCAGTCGCTCGAAGGAATGCTCCCGCAGATCTATGAGGAACTGCGGCAGGTCGCCGCCGGGTATCTGCGGCACGAGCGGCGCGACCACACATTGCAACCGACCGCGCTGGTCCACGAAGCTTACATCCGGCTGCTCGGGCAAAACTCGATCGAGTGGCAGAACCGTGCGCATTTGCTGGCGATCTCCGCGCGGATGATGCGCCGAATCCTGCTGACGCACGCCGAAGCACGCGGCGCTGAAAAGCGCGGGAGCGGCGTGGCGCGGCTGAGTCTCGACTCCGCGCTCGACGTTTTCGATCAGCGCGAGGTCACCGCGACGGCGCTGCACTCCTTACTGCGCGAGCTGGACACGCTCGATCCGCGGCAGGGTCAGATCGTGGAGCTGCGTTTCTTCGGCGGGCTCAACGTCGAAGAAACAGCGGAAGTGCTCGGCATTTCGCCGACGACCGTGAAGCGAGAGTGGGCCGTCGCGAAGCTGTGGCTGGAGCGTGAGATGGCGGCTGCGTAGCACGCCCCTCCTACTCATAATCTTAATCCTACTCCTAATCCTCTCCGCGCCGTGATCATGAGATCAAGATTAAGAGTAGGAGTAAGATTAGGAGTATGAGCGGGAATGGGCTGACTCCTGCGCGCTGGCAGCGAGTGAAGGAGATCGTGGCCGATGCGCTCGATCGCAGCGCCGCAGATCGCGCGACGTTCGTCGCGAATGCTTGCGCGGACGATGATTCGCTTCGCCACGAAGTCGAGTCGTTGCTCGAGCATAGCGAAGAGAAGACAAACCTCGATGCATTCGCCGCGGACCTCTCCTGGACCCGTGCGGAAGAAAAGGACGCGCGCGTTGGGCAGCTCGTCGGCGACTACCGGATTCTTCATCCGATCGGCCGTGGCGGAATGGGCGCTGTTTATCTTGCCGAACGCGCCGATCGCGAGTTCGAGAAGAACGTCGCAATCAAGATCCTCAAGCGCGGCACCGACACCGACGAAGTGCTGCGTCGCTTCCGTCGCGAGCGCCAGATCCTCGCGCAGCTCGCGCATCCGAACATCGCGCACCTGCTCGATGCCGGCACAACAGAGGACGGCTTGCCCTACTTCGCGATGGAGTATGTGCAGGGCACGCCGATCACCGACTTCTGCGATGCACGGAACTTGAGCGTCTCGGCGCGGCTGGAGTTGTTCCTCAAGGTCTGCGCCGCGGTGCAGTTCGCGCATCGCAACCTGATCGTCCATCGCGACATCAAGCCCGGAAACATCTTCGTCACCGAAGATGGCGAACCGAAGCTGCTCGATTTCGGCATCGCGAAGCTGCTCACGCCGGAGGCGGCGGACACTCAGCTGACCATGCAGGACCGCCAGCGTCTGACGCCGGGTTATGCGTCGCCCGAGCAAGTCCGTGGCGAGCCGGTCACCACTGCGAGCGATGTCTACTCGCTAGGCGCGTTGCTCTACGAACTGCTCACCGCGCGGACGCCGCACCGTTTTTCCTCGCCGCATCCTACGGAGACGGAAATGTTGCGCGTCATCTCCGAGGGCGAATTACCGGCCGCCAGTTCCGCTGCGCAGAAGCCCGACATGCGCCGCAAGTTGCGCGGTGACCTCGATAACATTCTTGCAAGCGCCTTGCGCAAAGAACCGGAGCGTCGCTACTCCGGCGTCGCCGCTTTTGCCGAGGACATACGCCGCTTCCTCGAGGGACGAACAGTCCGCGCACACAGGGACACGTTCGGCTATCGCACCTCGAAGTTCGTGCGCCGGAATCGGCTCGCCGTCGCCGCTGCTGCACTCGTCTTTCTCGCGCTCGTCGTAGGTCTCGGTGTCGCTGCCTGGCAGGCGCAGATCGCAGCTGCGCAGGCGAAAGTGGCGCGCGCGGAAAGAGCCAAGGCCGAGCAGCGCTTCAACCAGGTGCGCGAGCTCGCGCGCTCTGTCATCTTCGATTACCACGATGCGATCGCGGCGCTGCCCGGTTCGACCGCGGTGCGCGAACGGATCGTGCAGGATGCGCTGAAGTATCTCGATAATCTGTCGCAGGAAGCGAGCGAGGATCGGCCGTTGCTGCGGGAGATGGCGAGTGCTTACGAGAAGGTCGGCAAGGTCCAGGGCAACTCCCTGTATTCGAACCTCGGCAATACCGATGGTGCGATGAAGAGCTATCGGGCGTCGCTCGCCATTCGCGAGAAGCTGCTCGCCGATACGCCCGAGGATCGCGAACTTCAGCACGAGGTCGCCGATAGTCACGAAGGCGTCGGCGACATCCTTTACACCGCGGGCGATTTGACGGCGGGCGTGCAAAGCTACCAACGCGCACTCGAAACCCGCGAGCGTCTCGCTGCCGCCGAACCGGAAACGCTTCGGTATGCGCTCGCGCTCGGACAGCTCTACACCAAGCTCGGCGACATTCACGGCATGGAAGGCTACACGAACCTCGGTGATACCACGGGCGCGCTGGCCCATTACCGCAAAGCGCAGGCAGTGCTGGAACCGCTCGCCGCTGCCCACCCGCAAGACCAGGAGGTGAAGTCGAGCTATTGCACCCTCCTGACGCATAGCTCCGCGGTCGCGATGAAAAGCGGGGACGCGCTGGGCGCACTCGATGCCGCCCGCCGCGCGCTCGTCCTCCTCGAGCAGATCGCCGCGTTCGACCCGAACAACCAGAACTCCCGCAGCGAGATGCTGGCCGGCAAGGCGGTCCTGCGCCTGGTGCTGGCCGAGAACAATCTCCTGCCCGAGGCGATCGAGTTGTCGAAGTCGATCATTGCCGACATGGAGAAAATGTCCGCGGCTGATCCGGAGAACTCCAGTTTCCGCCGCAGCCTCGGAGTGACCTACAATGCGCTCGCTAGAGACCTGTTGAGCTCGGGAAACCCCGCGGGGGCGCTCGAGAGCCACCGCAAAGCACTTGTCATCGCCGAGGCTGCCTTCAGGAGCGATCCGAACAGCGACGATGCCAAAGCCGATTACGCTTTCACCTTGCAACGGGTCGGTGAAGCGCACGCTGCCAACGGGGAGCATCCGGCCGCACTCGAGAAGTATCGCGAGGCGCTCGCGATCAGAGAACCGATGGCCGCTGCGGCCACGTCAAACGCCAGCGCTCGGGACGACGTTGCCATCATCCATATGCACATCGCGAGAAGCGTCGGCGCAGCCGGCAAATCCCCGGCAGCCATCGCGGCTTTCCGCAAAGCACTTCCCTTATCCGAAGAATCATCGGCCCAGGATCCTGCCAATGCCCGCCGACGCACGAGGCTGGCGATCGCGTATGCTGATTTCGCCAAGCTCTACCTCACCGCCGCGCGCGCCGCTCAGCGTGACCGTGCCGAGTCGGCGGAAGATTGGCGCCAGGCGCGAGAACATTTCGCCCGCAGCCTGGATCTTTGGAACGAGCTGCGAGGGCGCAATGTTGTCACGCCCGTCAACGTGCCAAAGGTGCAGGAAGTCGAGCGGGCGCTTTCCGAATGCGACGCGGCGTTGAGTCGCTAAGCATTGCCTCCGCGCATGACGCCGACTGAGAAAGCGCCCATGACTCCGGCGCGCTGGCAGTGCGTAAAGGAGATCGTGGCTGATGCGCTGGATCGGAGCGCAGCTGATCGGCGGGCGTTCGTGGTCACAGCTTGTGCGGGCGATGATTCTCTCCTTCACGAGGTCGAGTCGTTGCTGGCACACACTGACGAGAAAACGAACTTCGATGGCTTCGCGGAGGATCTCGCCTGGACGCGTGCGGACGAGAAGGATGCGCGCGCTCATCAGCTAGTCGGCGACTACCGGATTCTGCACCCGATCGGATGTGGCGGGATGGGTGCCGTGTATCTGGCGGAACGCGCCGATCGTGCATTCGAGAAAAAGGTCGCGATCAAAATCCTGAAGCGCGGCACCGACACCGCCGAAGTGCTGCGTCGCTTCCGGCGCGAACGGCAGATCCTGGCCCAACTCGATCACCCAAACATTGCTCGCCTCGTGGATGCAGGCACGACGGCCGATGGATTGCCGTTCTTCGTCATGGAGTTCATCGAGGGCGAGCGGCTGACGGATTTTGTCTGGGCGCGCGCGCTGCCGCTGAAGGAACGGTTGCAGTTATTCGGCAAAATCTGCGCCGCGGTGCAGTTCGCCCACCAGAACCTGGTGGTGCATCGCGACTTGAAGCCGAGCAACATCCTCGTCACCGCCGATGGCGAGCCGAAGCTGCTCGATTTCGGAATCGCGAAGCTGCTCGGCACCGGCGACGAGGCGTGGGAAGCAACGCTGGCGGGCGATGAGCGGCTGACGCCGGGGTATGCTTCGCCCGAGCAGGTGCGAGGCGATGCCGTCACCACGGTGAGCGATGTCTATGCGCTCGGCGCGTTGCTCTACGAGATCCTGGCTGGGCGGCCGACACATCGCTTCGCCCGAACGCGGCCGACCGCCACGGAGATGAACCGCGTCATCTGCGATGAAGAGCCGCTCCGGCCGAGTCTCGCCGCGCGTGACGCTGACATGCGCCGGCAGCTGCGCGGCGATCTCGACACCATCATCCTGCGCGCGCTCTCGAAGCTTCCGGCGCGCCGTTATTCTTCTGCCGGTACGCTCGCCGATGATCTCCGTCGTTATCTCGAAGGACGTCCCGTCCGCGCGCGGCGCGACACGACCGGATATCGGACGTGCAAGTTCCTGAGCCGCAATAAGGCGGCAGTCGCCGCCGCGGCCGTGCTCGTCGCCGCCTTACTCGGCGGGTCTGCCACGACGCTCTGGCAGGCGCGGCGCGCGGAACGCCGCTTTGCTGATGTGCGGCGGCTGGCCAACTCGATGATGATCGAGTTTCACGACTCGATTAAAGACATCCCAGGCGCGCTGGCCGCTCGCCAGGGCGTTACCCGGCGAGCTCTCGATTACCTGGACAGCCTCGCGGCCGAGGCCGGCAGCGATCTCGCGTTGAAGAGCGAGCTGGCGACAGCATATGTACGCCTGGGCGAGATCACGTTCGAGACTCGGCAGGCGGTCGAAGTTTACGGGAAAGCGCTCGCCTTGAACGAAGCGCTCGTGGCGGCCGCCCCGAAAACGAAGGCGTTCCGCCACGACCTTTCGGCAGCCTACAGCCGCTTGGCGCACGGCCTCAGAGTCCTGGGCCGCTCACAGGAGGCGATCGCCTACGGCCAGAAAGCAGTCGCGGCCGCGGAATCGCTGGTCGCGGATTTTCCTTCTGACGCGGGCATCCGCTCGAACCTGACAGAGCAATACTACAGCCTCGCCTTCAACATGATCGACGCCGGCGAATCCACAGGCGCGCTCCCCTTCGCTGCCAAAGCGCTCGCGGCGCACGAACAAGTAATGGCCTTGGATCCATCGAACGAAGAGGCCGTGGACAGCGCGGGGCTTGCCTGGTCGATCCTCAGCTACGCGCACGAAGACACGGGTGATATCGAAAGCGCCCTGCGCTACAGCCGCATCTTGATGGAGCGCGCGGTCGAGCGTATCGCTGCCAGCCCCGCAAACGCGCGCTACCGCCGCAGCTTGTGGGCGGCTCATCTCCGCACTGGCCGCCAGCTCGCCGCCAAAGGCGAATTGACACGAGGCCTCGAGCACTACACTCAGGCGCTCGCGCTGATCGAGAGTCTCTCAACGGCCGATCCCAACGATATCGGGCACCGGCGCTGGCTCGCGGTCACCGCCACCTCGGCCGCCGAACTGCACGTCCAGCTCGATCAACGAGAAGAAGCGCGAGCGCTATATCGCAGGGCGATCGCGATTAGCGAGGGGCTACTTGCGGCAGATGCCAATAGCGCTGAGACGCGGAGGGATCTTACAAGGATGTACCACGGGTTGGGACTGCTGCTCACGAAGCTCGGCGAGCTCGACACGGCGCAGCGCTACCTGCACGAGGCTGAGTTAATGGCCGAGGGCTCGGCGCGTGACGATGCCATGAATGCGCGGGTGCGAAGTCGTCTCGCTGATGTTTACGCCGCCACAGGCGCGCTGCACGTTGCACTGGCCGACGCAGCAGCGGCGTCCGCCTCGGAGCGCAGCACGCATCGCGCATCGGCGTGCGACGCCTACCGTCGTAGCCTGACAGCCTGGCAAGCAATCGAACAACGCGGGCTGCTGACCGCTCCCGACACCGGCAAACCGGCCGCGGTGAATCGAGAACTCGCCGCCTGCGAGCCGGTGATCAACCAACAGCCGTAGAGCTCACGCGGCGCGGCTCTGTGCTTGCGGTAGCAAACTAGAGTAGAGCGTTTCATAGCGCTGGGCGGCCGCTTGCCACGAGAAGTTCTGCGTCATCGCGCGCTGCACCAGCGGTGTCCAGATCGCCTCATTGTAGTAGAGCTCGCGCGCGCGTTTGATCGAATCCCAGAACGCCTCCACCGAAGGATCGTAGTAGAGGAATCCGTATCCGCTGCCCGTCGTCGGATCGTAGTCCTCGATGATCTCATGGATGCCGCCCGTCGCGCGGGCGACGGGAAGCGCGCCGTACTTGAGGCTATACATCGCGCTCAGTCCGCTCGGCTCGATCTGCGATGGGATCAGCGTAATGTCGACGCCTGCTTCGATGAGGTGCGCGAGGCGTTCATCGTACTGCTGACTGTAGGCGAATTTCGTGGGGTACTTCTTTGCGGCGACGGCGAGCGCCGTCTCGTACGCGGGATCGCCTTCGCCGAGAATGATGAGCCGCACGTCGTCGCTCAACAGCCGATCGAGCACCGGCATCAGCACATCGAACCCTTTCTCCGGCACGAGTCGCGTCACCATTCCGAAGACGGGGCCTTGCGGCGCCGGCGCGAGGCCGAGACCGTCGAGCAACAACTCGCGGCAGAGGCGTTTCCCATCGAGCGAGTCCGCAGTGTAGGTGCTCGGCAACAAGGCATCGCTCGCCGGATCCCACCGTTCATAGTCTGCGCCGTTGAGGACCGCCGAGATCTTGTGCGCCTGCTCGCGCAACACGATCTCGAGCCCGCAGCCGCCCTCTTCAGTCAGCATCTCGCGGCGGTAGCGCTCACTTACCGTCGTCACCTGATCGGCGAAGAGGATGCCGCCCTTGAGGAAATTAAGCCGGCCGAAATACTCCACGCCCCAAGGCTTGAAGTAGCGCTCCGGCAGATTCGTTAGGCCGAAGTCGAGCCCCCAGAAGCTCCCCTGCTCCGCCAGATGATGAATCGTGAGCACCGTGGTGAACGGCAGGTGACCTTCCCGCACGAAGACCGGCACCAGCGCCGCCGGCCAGTCGTGCACGTGCAAGATCTCTGGTGTCGGCGTGAGCCGCCGCGTCAGTTCCAGCGCGGCCTTGCTGAAGAAGATGAAGCGCGTGGCGTTGTCTTCGTACTGCTCGCCGTGCTCGCCGTAGATGCCGGCGCGATCGAAGAACTCGTCGCAACGCACATAAAACAACTGCACGCCGCCGGCCGTCCGACCGCTGAGAAACTCCGCGACGTACGTCTTGCCTCCCACCCGGACGTCCACCGTTATGCCGGTGTCCTTGTGCTCCACCGCGTTGTTCTCGCGGATCTCGCGGTAGTACGGCATCACGATGCCGATCTCGTGGCCGCGGGCGCGCAGCTCGCGCGGCAGCGCTTCCAGCACGTCGACTAACACAGTTGCGCGAGAGAGCGGCGGCCCTTCCGGGCTGATCATCAGGATTCGCATAAGAGAAGGCGGCAAACGTCGAACGCCGAACGTCGAACGTCCAACGTCGAATTAAGGAGCCTCCGAGTTCGCCTCGTCCGTTCGATGGACTACTCGCGCGGTCAAAACGATGCAGGTGAAGGTATCGGCCGCGTTACTTTCAAAACCAGCTATCCGCGCCCGAGGATACGATTCAATTAGGAGCCTCACCGCCCTGACTGGGCCTTCCTCCAACGGCTTACCCCAAAGAACACCATGGCAACAAACCGCCCTCTACCAGACCGCTTCATCAATCGGCGCGTCTTCATCGCTTTTGCACTTTGCTCAGCCGGCATGTTCCTGGCCCAGCTGAGTTTCGCGCAAGCGGACGCGGCATCGGGCTGGGCGATTGTCCCCACGCCTGCGGGATCCAACAGCCCGAAGTCGCTCGACGGTGTGACCTGCGTCTCGGCGGCAGATTGCTGGGCGGTCGGCAATGATTACAGCACGAGCCGGACGCAGACACTCGTGCAACGCTGGAATGGAACTTCCTGGTCCAACGTTCCTTCTGCAAACACCAGCCCCACAGGGCACAATGCGCTGACCAGCGTGACGTGCACCTCGAGCTCCGACTGCTGGGCAGTCGGCGCGGCGGTGGAAAACGAGGTGCCGCGCACCCTGATCCAGCGGTGGAATGGGAGTTCCTGGTCGATCGTGCCGTCTCCAAATGCCGGGCCAAAAGCCAACGGCCTTTACGACGTGACCTGTAGCTCCGCGTCTGATTGCTGGGCGGTCGGGTATTACGAAGCTGACGCCGGGCTTCTGAAGACGGAATTTCGCACGTTGATCCAGCGCTGGAACGGGAGCGCCTGGTCGATCGTCGAGTCGCCGAACCTGCCACTCGAGAGCAGCCGACCGATCTTCACGTTCTCCTCCAATGTGCTCAGATCAGTGACCTGCACATCTGCGACCGACTGCTGGGCCGTCGGCTACGGGAACGGAAAGACGATGGTGCAGCGTTGGAACGGTACCTCGTGGTCGCTGGTCGATTCGCCAAACACCGACGCGCCCAACGGAGACAGCTTGTTCTCCGTCACCTGCGCATCACCGTCTGATTGCTGGGCGGTCGGCTCTTCCGCCCTGGAACAAGAAGGTTTCACGCTGAACTTGATCATGCGGTGGAACGGCTCTGCATGGTCGCTCGTGCCCTCACCCAACACTGGCGACGGCAGCTATCTGAACGCCGTCACCTGCGTCTCGGCCGCAGAATGTTGGGCTGCGGGAACCTACTATCAGAGCGCGAGCGGAAAGGGGCTCACTCTGGTTCAGAAGTGGAACGGCACTTCGTGGGCCACGGTAGCTACACCGAACCCAATGGCGGCGAGCCAAACCCGTTTCCACGACCTGACATGCTCGTCGACCGACGAGTGCTGGGCCGTGGGCTATACGAGTGCGACTAATTTCGCGCGCACGCTGATCGAGCGTTACACCCGGGCAGACGTCGCGCCCGCCGGTGCAGCGCAGTTGCAGAATATCTCCACGCGTTTGCGCGTGCAGACCGGTGATAACGTCATGATCGGTGGTTTCATCGTCACCGGCACGGCGCCAAAGCGTGTCATCCTCCGCGCCATTGGACCTTCGCTGAGCGCCGGCGGATCGCCTGCCGCCGGGCGCATGCTCGATCCCACCCTGGAGCTGAACGACAACAGCGGCGCGCGTGTTGCATTCAACGACAACTGGAAGGACTCACCGGAACGCGCTGAGATCGAAGCGAGCGGCATTCCGCCAGGCGACGACCGCGAAGCGGCCATCGCGCGCACGCTCCCGCCCGGCAATTACACCGCCACCGTGCGCGGTGCGGGTGAGAGCACCGGGATCGCGCTTGTGGAAGCCTACGACATCGACGCTCCGGCGGACTCGCGGCTCGCGAACATCAGCACGCGGGGCTTCGTCGAGACGGGTGACAACGTGATGATCGGTGGGCTCATCGTCGGTCCGTCCGACCGCGACAACACCAGGATGCTCGTGCGCGCGATCGGGCCAAGTCTCGCCGCCCGAGGTGTGGCCGGCGCATTGCAGGATCCGACGATCGCCCTGCACGACGCGAACGGCGCGTTGTTAGCCGCGAACGATAACTGGAAGGAAAGCCAGCGCGCCGAGATCGAAGGCACCGGCATTCCACCGGGCGATGATCGCGAGTCGGCCATCGTGCGAGTCCTCGCGCCGGGGCTCTACACCGCGATCGTGCGCGGCCAGGGAAACAGCACGGGCGTGGCGTTGGTCGAGGCTTACAACCTCGGCTCGCCGTAACCCGGACGGTCGATCGCTCTGCGATTCACCTCCGCGCTACGCTGACGCGGCGTACTCCCGCCGCACCCAGGCAAGCGCTTCCTCCCGATCCCGAAACGCGCCTTCGAGTTGTCGCGTTTCGACCGCCTCGAGGATCTCGCCAAACTGCGGCCCTGGTTTTAACCCGAGAGCCTTGAGATCATCGCCACGCACGAGTGGCGCGGGAATGATCGGTTCGTTCGCGAACTCTTCCTGCTTGGCTTGGAGGAACTCGTAATTATCGAGCATCCCGTGGCTGCTTGCGCAGTCGACCCGATGCAGCTCCATCTCGTCGCCGAACGTGGGCCGCGCCATGAAGCGCTTCAGCTTCGCGGTCCGCATGTTCGGCACGTCCTTAAAGACCATGTGCTGACGCACCATCTCCACCGTGGCTTCGATTTCCGCGCGCGAGAAACGCAGCCGCTGCATCACCACCTCCGTCATCTCCGCGCCGATGCGGTCGTGGCCGTTGAACCGTATACGGCCAGTCTCATCCACGCTGTAGGTCGGCGGCTTGCCGATATCGTGAAACAGCACACTGAACACGAGCGGCAACGAAACCTCCGGCGGCAGCAGTTCGAGCATGATGCGCGTGTGCTTGAAGACGTCGCCTTCCGGGTGGAACTGCGGCGGCTGCTCGCAGCCTTTTAGCCGTTCGAGCTCCGGTAAGACGATGCGCATCAGCCCGCTGGCATCGAGCAGATCCCAGCCGCGCACCCGTTGCGGCGACATGAAGATGCGCACCAGCTCTTCGCGAATCCGCTCCGCGCTGATCTCGCTGATGGACGCAGAGCTTGCTTGAAGAGCCGCCCAGGTGCCCTGCTCGATCTCGAACTCGAGCGTGGTCGCAAAGCGCACCGCGCGCAGCATGCGCAAGCGATCCTCGGCGAAGCGCTGCGCCGGATCGCCGATCGCGCGGATGATACGCGCGTCGAGATCCGCGCGGCCGCCGACGAAGTCGATCACCTCTTCACTGACGGGATCGAAGAACATGCCGTTGATCGTGAAATCACGACGCGCGGCGTCTTCTTCCGCGGTCGCGAAATGCACTTCTGTCGGCCGCCGACCATCAACGTAAGCGCCGTCGGAACGGAACGTCGCCACCTCGAACTGCAGCGCGTCCTGAAGCACAACGATGACGCCGAAATGCGCGCCGACGGCGTAGGTCCGCGCGAAAAGTTTCTGCACCTGCTCGGGCCTCGCGTCAGTCGCGATGTCGATGTCCTTCGGCGGCACGCGGCGCAGGAAATCACGGACCGACCCGCCTGCGTAGTACGCCACGTGCCCCGCGCCCCGCAGCCGCCGCGCAACGGAACGAGCAGTTTCCAGCAGCGGCGTCCGCTCGATCATCGCGCCTACTGTAGCGGCGGTCTGCAACGGCCGCACATTAGTTCGCCCGCTCGAGTCGAGGTTCATAGACCGCCGGCTAAAGGAAGCACGGCGCACATTGCAGATTCGATCTTCCGCGGCGATCGCGTGGCCGCCGTGTTGCCAGGCGGCGATCGCAGTGCCGTCGCGATCCGGTGATCGGGCCCGCTACGCTTGCGTGGCCTCGGGTCGCTAGCATGCGCTACGGCGCACCATCGCCGCGAACGAGAAAGGCAGCGCCGGGATTCCCGGCGCTGCCTTCTCTGTCTGCGAGGCTGGTCCTGAAGGCCCGCTCTGCGGCCGTTAGTCGAGATTGTAGATCTCGACTAGGCCGATACCCGAGGTGCCCGCCTTGCCGCTGATGATGGCGGTGTAACCTCCCGGCGCAAGCGCTACTGCGATCGCGGACTCCTGAGGGTTCTGCGGCGCGAGGCCGCTGGCGCTGATCTTGGCCGCCTGCTCGCTGTTGTCCTGCCAGTTGTCGTTCGCGAGCACGAGCGCGCCATTGCCGTCGCGCAGCTCCAGCACTGGATCAGCTAGATTGTCGCCCACCCCCGAGGATGCGAGAGACGGCCCGATGCCGCGGATGACGAGATCACTGTTACCCGTGCTACCGCTGCCCGGACCGAGAATGAACCCGCCGATGACAACGTTCTCACCCGTCTCGACGAAGACGCGTGTGCTGAGGTTGGCGAGCTTCGAATCGGCCGTGCGGTCGAGATCGTAGATCTCCGCCAGGGCTACGCCCTCGGTCTGATCTTTGCCGCGCACGATGGCGGTGTAGTCGCTCGGCGGCAGCGTCGTCACGATCGCGGATTCGCGGTCGTCGCTCGGCTGCAGGCCTGTCGCCTCGACCTCCGCCTGCTGCTCCTCGTCTTTCCAGTTGTCGTTGGTCCTCAGCAGCGTGCCGTTCGAGGTGTACAACTCCATCACCGGATCAGCGAGCGGACTATTGATGCCGGAGCCGCTGAGGGACGGTCCGATCGCGCGGAAGATCACCCTCTTCGTCGCGGTGCCCCTGACGATGGTGCCGGCGATCATCACGCGGTCGCCGATGCCGACACGGCCGCGCGTCGAGATGTTGAGCGACTTCAGCTCCGCCACGTCGGTGACGGTGATCGAGACCGTCGCCGGCGGCGAGTCAGTGGTTCCGTCGTTCACCTTGAAGGTGAAGCTGTCGGTCCCATTGAAGTCGGGTCTCGGCGTGTAGGTCAGGTTGGGCGGAGTCCCGCTCAGTGTTCCATTCGCCGGCTGTCCGACGACGCTGAAGGTGAGCGTATCAGCATCAACATCTGAGCCGGTAAGCGTTATCGCGACGCTGGAATCTTCGTTGACCGTAACCGACTGCGAGTTCGCAACCGGCGCATCGTTCACCGCAGCCACGGCGATCGAAACGGTCGCGGGCGGCGAGTCAGCCATACCGTCGCTGACGCGGAAGGTGAAGGAGTCCGTGCCGTTGAAGTTTGCCCTCGGCGTGTAGGTCACGTTCGGCGGAGTTCCGCTGAGCGTGCCGTTCGTTGGCTGCGTCACGATGCTGAACGAGATCGCGTCGCCATTCGAATCCGAGCCGGACAAGGTGATATCCTTCGGGGTATCTTCCGTTGCGGTGACGTTCTGGCCGTTCGCGACCGGAGGATTGTTCACACCGCTGCCGGTCAACGAGATGTCGAACGAAGTCTCATCCGGATCGTTGTTCGCGATATGCAGTGCTGCGTTCCGCGCGCCCACAGCGCTCGGGGTGAACCGAACCGTGAACGTGGTACTGGCGCTCGGCGCGAGTGGCCCGGCCGGCGGGGTTGTCACCGTGAAGTCGCTGGCGTTCGGGCCGTCAACGGTGATACCGAGTCCGGTGAGATTCGCGGTGCCGGTGTTCCGGACGGTGAACATGCGCTCGGCGTTGCTGCCACGGCTGACGCTGCCGAATGCCGCGCTACCGCCATCAGGGATGTCGGTGCCTGCCGGCTGCTCGACCGCGATCTCCGGGAACGCGCACTGCACGCCGCCGCCGCTGGTGTTTTGTGTTAGACCGGACACACTGCCGGTGTAAGCGCAGGTGGTTCCCGCACTTGCCTCCATGACTACCACGACAACCGACTCACCGGCCGGCACGGTTACGTCAAACTTCTGAGCGGTGCTGCTGGAGCCAGCGTCGCCCAAATAGTTCTCGCAGAGGTTGGTCGGATTGAAGGTATTTCGGTACGCTGACGCCAGGATGGTGCCGCCGCACGTTGACGACAGATTCACGGTCGCGCAGGCAGGGACACCGCCCGCGTTCGTGAAGGTGTAGGTGTCATAGGAGCGCGGAGTCCCGCCTGTAGCTGGGAAGAGGCCAGGGCACGCCTTGCCTGAGCAGGTAGAGGAAACGGCGTTACGGCCAAGGCGCCCATTGGGAGTCTGCGGATCGCCCGCCTGGACGGTGCCGCTGAACTGTGAGGGCGGCGCCTGGCAGGTCGGCAGAGTGAATGTCTGCACGTCAGAGCCGCCGGGGTAGGTGGTCGTCAGCGTAAACGTGATCGGCGTGCCGCAGAGGAACGCGTCGGAGGTCGTGACGCCAAACGGGATGGTGTTTGCCACCACTCCATCAACCGGGATGTTCGAGTAGGCGGAGTTCGGCTGCGTGATTGTCACGCCCGGCGTGGTCGTCGAGAGAGTCGCGTTGACGTCAGACGCCACGGCACAGCCCGCATTCTGCAGGTCGACGCTGAGCGTGTTGCACTCGTCGCGATCGATCTGGCCGTTGCCGTCGCCGCCAGAGAGCGTCGCCGGCGTTGGATCGTTCTCCGGCAGGATCAGGTTGGCCACGCCGCTGAGGCAGGTGCTGAAATTGGCCGTTCCGCCAGCGGGAATGGTGACCGTTGTAGTCGCGGCAGGGCCGCAGTTCCGGATCCCGGATGACACAGTGATCGTGTAAGTGCCCGGCGCCAGACGCAACGAGTAGGTGCCGTCGTTTGCGGTCGCTACGGAGTAACCTTCGGACGGACCGCCGGTTGCCTGGACGAGGACTTCACCGACCGGCGCCTGCGAATCGCACGTCGTGATGGTGCCCGTCAGAGTGCCTTCGGCGGGCGCGGAGCACGTCGGGAACCTGAAATTACCGATGCGAGTACGCCAGGCGAACGTTGTATTACCTGTCGGGTAGTACTCGTTGGTGTACCAGAAAGTACATTCGTCATTCGGATCAACCGACATCGACGTGTAGTCGCCCCAGCGGCTCTGCGAACCGGAAGCCTGAGTGCCCTGTCCTGGGAAGAGCACCTGCTCGTTCGTCAGCCCGCTACCGAGCTCGTCGAAGGCTCTGCCGACATAATTGATCGAAGGGACCACCGTCGTGCTGGAGGCGCTGTAACCCATTGCGAGATTCCCCTGGTTATCGGTGGCCGTGCTGCCCATCCAGCGGTTCAGGCCACTCGCACCGTTGTTCGCGTCAGGCGCATAGGTCGCGGCGTCATGCAGCGTGTAGGGATCGTTTGGGTTCGACTTGCGGAACTCGTAGTAGCGCGAGCCCGCCTGATATGTGCCTGCGTTGGTTGGCTGCACGCCGCTAACGTTGACGGTGTGATTCGTGACCAATGATTCGACCCCGCTACGGTTGCGGTAGGCGAGCCGGAACATCAAGCGGTCGCCAATCGAGTCGAGAGCGTCGGAGGCGGTAGTTGTGCCTGAGGGCGGCTGCTCGATATCAGTTCTTCCGGACGGGTTACGACCGTCAAACGCGGGAACCGCAATCGGGCTCTCCGGCCTCTGGGTGAAGGTGGAGTTGGCCGGCGTGACAAAATCCGCCCGGAAATTGAACAGGCGCACGGAGTCCGTGCCGCCAAACTCATCAGCGTCGTGGATCGCGAAAACGTTCGGCTCGCCGGGCGGCGGCGGCAGGATGCCGTCGTGATCGGCCGGCATGATGCCTGACGATGCCGTGCTCGGGTAGGTGGCGTCGTTCGGGATGAGGAAGAAAATCTGCTCGGCGGCGGGGTCGCCTGCGAGCATCTTCGCGCGATTGAAAGCGAATGCGCCGAGGCCGGCGAAGCTGGCGCCACCAGCGAACTGACGCGTCGACATGTAGTAGGCGTCCGGCCACACGCCGAGATGCGGGTAGTCCGGGAAGGATGCGTTCGCCCCGCCTGGGGTCACGAAGTCGTAAACGTAGTACTCGCCCGCGGCGTCGTTGGTTTTCGAGATGGCGATGCACTGGTGATAGGGAGGGGTAGCGCTTGAAGCGAAGTTAAACTGGCTGATCTGCCAGCGATCGGCCATCCGGTCATAAAGCACGATCGGGTCACCCGGATCGGTCTGCGCGCACTGTCCGCCAATACTCTTGAAAAGGGTGCTCATCTTAAGCACTGGCGTGAGCGGGTTTCCAGTTTTGTCGAAGACGCGAAAGACGCTGTTCACTGTCTGGACAATCTGGGTGAAGCTGACGTCGGCGTTAACGTCCGGCGGATTCACCAAGCCGAGGCCGGCAACGTTGTTGTCAGTATTAGCAATGGCTTCGAATGAGCTGATCGGCGGCGGCGTGACGCTTTGGTCTTGCGCTGCACTCCCGTTTGTTACGGCTTTGCGGAGCGTGCCGTCGACCGACTCCTTCGGAGCACCGGGAGGCTGGGTCAGCTCCACGGTCGTATTCTTCGGGTTTACTTCGGTCGGATCATTGAGCAGGCGACCTTGCATCGCGGCCTCAGGGGAAGCCTCGAGATCGCGCAGCGCCTTGGTCTCGCCGAAGCCAACAGCGTATGAGACCTGCGGCTTGAGCGCCTGCAGCTGGGCGCTCGCTGGTTCACCGCGCGTGATGCGCGCAAGCTGTTCAGCGTTTGGGAGCACGCTCCGCAGCGGCTCTGGCGGGTTGTCGTCCCGTGCAGCGCCGCCACCCACGGTTGGGCCGACGCCAAACGCACTGAGCGTGAGGAGCACACCGATGAGGCATAATGAAAAGCCAAGTGGAATCCGGAGGATAGAGACGAGTCGCGGCACGCGGAGTTTGTTCATGGAGTTGATCTAGGTTTCAGAGAAGTAACAGCCGTCGTCCCGCACTTTGGGAGTCAAAGCGCTCCGCCGAGAAGGAAACGAACGGTCGTTTCCGAGGCAGGGAACTGGGAACGTCGAGACGAACGGCGCAACAGAGGCGATTTGAGCAGGAGACCGAATCTCTGTCTAGATAACTTTTTGTTATTTTCACGTTAAACGCTGGCCGACGTGAAAACCTCAGCGCGTTTGCTCAAACGCGGCGCAGCTCACCGCGCCCACTTCTGCGAGAAAAGCGACGTCTAACGCTCGGCAGCGGCTGCTGTTTTCTCCTGACGAAATGAATGCACCATGAAGAAACCGACCGCGATGCAGATGCAGGCGTCGGCGACATTGAAGGCGGCCATGGATCAGCAAACGGCACGTGGAGGTTGAAGAGCAGGAAGTCGATCACCGCGCCGTGAAGCAGCCGGTGCGTCAAGTTCCCGAGCACGCCGGCTAACAACAAGCCAAGCGAGACGTCTCGCCAGACGTCGCGCTCGTAGCGCCGGAACAAGAGCGTGAGCACCACGACGGTCGCGATTCCCGGAGCCTGGCCGTCGCCGAGGTTGTAAATGCCGCCGCCACCGTGCGCGGCCGCGTTCCCGCTGAACGTGCTGCTGGTGATGCTCACGGCGCCGTTGCGATTGAAAACGCCACCGCCAAGTCCTAGGCCACCCACAGCGCCGAACCCGCCCGCAGCTCCGCGCTGCGCGGTGTTACCGGAGATGCGAGCTCGCCACGCTGAGCGCGCCGCCAAAGTTAAAAATCGCGCCGCCGAACCCCCGCCGCCGCCACCTGCGGCATTGAAAGGGTCGGTGCTCGCACTACCCGCACCGAACCCGCCGGCTCCAGGCGCGGCCGTCGAGCAGGAGTTGGCGTAGGCACCACCGCCACCACCGCCGAACCCGCCCGCGCCACCACCATTAGCACCGCCACCGCCCCCGAAGCCCGCCGCTGCCGCCTCCGCCGCTCCTCCATTCGGCCCCGCCGCCTCCTGCGAAGCTACCGCTGCCATTGCCACCCACGCCGCCGCCGCCCGTCGTATTGTTGCCGTTGATGTTGGCACCGCCGTTGCCGCCGATCGCCTGATTGGCGGCCGGGGTGCAGCGCTCGATCGCGAGTACGCCGGTGTTGAAGATCGCTCCGCCGAGCCCCGCCGCCCCACCACCGGTGATGCCGCCGCGGTCGCCGCCATTACCGCCGCGCGCGATGCCGCCGCTTAAGGTGCTGCACGAAGTAAGCGACGAAGCTGATTAACAATGAAAACCCTGCGGGAGCGATCCCGCAGGGTTTTCTCTTTTTCCAGCTGTCGCGAGCGCTACTTCACGACGTAGACCTCTACCAGCGCGATGCCGGGCGTGTCGTCGCCGGAGGCGACGATCGCTGTGTAGGCGCCGGGCGGAAGCGAGACGGCGATCGCAGATTCAGTCGCGCCGGTCGGAGCAAGGCCGAGCGAGGTGACCGCTGCGGCATCGACTGCATCGTCGCTCCAATCGTCGTTGAAGATGAGACGCTCACCGTTCGCATCGCGCAGATCGAGTGTCGGATCCGCGAGCGGCTTCGTAATTCCATCCTGCGTCAACGATGCGCCGAGCGCCCGGACCACGACTTCGCTGCCGCTGTTATCCACATCGAGCATGAAGCCGCCGATCATGAACTCTCCGCCGGGTTGCACCTGGCCACGTGTGCTGATGTTCGAGATGCCTGAGGCGGCGGGCGAGTCGAGGTCATACACTTCGACCAGCGCTGCGCCGCTTGTGTCGCCGCGACCGGTCACGATCGCGGTGTAGGCGCCGGGCTGCAGCGTGGCGACGATGGCCGACTCGAGCTCGTTTTTCGGCGCGAGCTGGCTCTGCTCGATCGCGCTCTGCTGCGTTTGTTTCCAGTTGTCGTTTGCGGTGATGAGCGAGCCGTCGGGCCCGTGCAATGCGAGCACCGGATCGGCGAGCGGGCCGGGCACGTTCTTCTCCGCGAGCGATGGCCCAATGCCGCGCACGATCACCTTCTTGTTCGCGGTCCCGGTGATGATGAACCCACCGATCATCGCGTTCTCGCCCGTGCCGACTTGCAGGCGCGTGCTGATGTTGATCGCGCGGCCTGGGGTGGCGTTCGGGCTCGGTGAAGGCGATGCACTTGGGCTCGCGCTCGGTGACGGCGAGGCGCTCGGGCTGGGGCTCGCGCTTGGTGAAGGCGAAGGAGTTGGCGTCGGTTCGGCCACGTCATTCACTGTGATGGACACCGTCGCCGCCGCGGAATCGGCCTGTCCGTCATTCGCCTTGAACGTGAAGCTGTCTGCGCCGTTGTAGTTCTCCTTTGGCGTATAGGTGAGGTTTGCTCCAGCGCCGCTCAACGTGCCGTTCGCCGGCTGCGTTACGACGATGAAGGTCACGGCATCGTTCTCCACGTCGGAGCCCGTCAATGCAACAGCGGTCGAGCTGTCTTCCTGGACGGTGATCGACTGCTCGTTGGCGACCGGCGCGTCGTTGACTGCGGTGACGTTGATCGTGACGGTCGCGGCACTCGAATCCACCTGCCCGTCATTCACCCTGAAGGTGAAGGTGTCGGGCCCGTGGTAGTTCGTGTTCGGCGTGTAGGTCACGTTCGGCGCTGTGCCGCTCAACGTGCCATTCGTCGGCTGCGTCAGGATGGCGAACGTCAGCGAATCGTTGTCGATATCCGATCCACCGAGCGTGATCACCTTCGCGGTATCTTCATCCGTCGAGACGTCCTGTGCGCTCGCCACTGGCGCGTCGTTCGCCGGCGCGACGTCGAAAGTCACGGTCGCGGTGTTTGAATCGACGGTGCCATCGTTCGCCTTGTAGCTGAACGTGTCGAGGCCGTTGAAGTTCGGGTTCGGCGTGTAGGTGAAGTTCGGCGACGTACCGGTGACGGTGCCATTCGCCGGCGGGGTGACGACGCTGAAGCTGAGCGCGTCGCCATCGATGTCGGAGCCACCAAGTGTGATCGCGAACGATCCATCTTCGTCTACGTCTTCCGAGCGACCGCTGACCGTCGGCGCGTCATTCACGGCGTTGATCGTGATCGAGATCGTCGCCGCGCTCGAATCGCTCGGCCCATCACTCGCCTTGAACGTAAAGCTATCGGTCCCGTTCTGATTCGCGTTCGGCGCGTAAGTGAAAGCGCCGGTCGCGGTATCGAACGCGGTAATGACACCTTTCGCCGGAGTCGTGGCCAGGTCGTAAGTCAGCGTCGCGCTCTCGACATCACTCCCGCTGACGGCGCCATTCACGGCCGTGTCTTCATCGGTTGTGATGCTGGCGGCATTAGCCGTCGGCACATCGTTCACTTCATTGATGGTGATCGAGATCGTCGCCGCATCGGACGTCGCCTGGCTGTCGCTGACGCGGAACGTGAAGCTATCGCTGCCGCTGTAGTTCTCACTCGGCGTGTAGGTAAATGCGCCGGTCGAAGCGTCGAAGTTGCTGATCGCCCCTTTGGTCGGATCGCTCACGATCATGAACGTGAGCGTCGAGCTCTCGAAGTCGTCGCCGGTGAGCGTCCCGTTCGCCGCCGTGTCTTCGTTCGTCGTTAGGCTGTCGTCATTCGCACTCGGTGCGGCATTGACGGCTACGCTTGCCGTGTCGGATCCGAAAGCGCCCGCGTTATCCACCACTGTCACCGTGGCGGTGAAGTTTCCGGCTGAGGCGTAGGTGCACGTGCCTGAGACGGTGCCGGGGTTCGCGCCAGGCGCGTTGATCGTCACGCGCGTCGCTTGCGTGTTGTTGCCGCATGCAATCGACGCAGCGTAGGGCGCAACGCCGTCACTATCGCTGAAGGTCGCCGCGACGGTGATGGGCTCGTTCCGATTGCCTGCGGCATCGTTCGCTGTGACCGCCGGTGGGTTACTCTGCGGCGATGGGTCGGTCACGCTGACGGAGAATTCTGACGTGTCGCCAGTCGCGTTGTTTGTCGCGGTCGCGCTGATGATCTGTTTGCCGACAACGGGCGGGAAACTGGCGGAGATGTTCGCGTTTCCACTTCCGTTCGTCGTGACCACTTGCGAGCCGCGGAAGATCTGGCCTTCACCGTTCGGCGAGGTGCTATCGACGATGCTGCTGGCGAAGAACTGAATCGTGAACGTGGTGTTTGGCAGGCTGTTGAGCGTGCCGGTGACGGTGACGAGTCCGCCTGACGAGGTCGGCGTATTTAGAACCGGATAATTCTGCAGGCCATTCGCGCCGGTGTCGGCATCTCCGGTATCGTTAGGCAGCGGCGTGCTCAGCACTCCCTCGCCGTTAGCGAGCGCGATGCCCAAACCGGTGTTCGAGTGGATCGAATTGCCGAGGATCGAGTTGCCCGGCCCCGACGTACCGGCGCCAACCTGGCCGCCGAGACGAATGCCGGCGCCGTAGTTGAATGCGATGACGTTCCCGGCGCCCGGCGCGGTGCCGCCGATCTGATTATTGTGCGCGGAAAAGATCATCACAATGCCGCCAACCGGCTGCACGGTGACTCGTTCGACCCCGTTGCCGAGATCGAGCGTGCCGGAGGGATCGGTGCCGATGAAGTTGCCCTGCACGAGGTTGTTGTTGGTCGGGAAAGAGTCTCTGTTGTTCGTGAAATCGACCCCGGTGAAGGAGTTGCCGGAAATGACATTGCCCGCCCCCGCTGTGGTGCCGCCGATCGTGTTCTGATTAGCCGAGGCGAAGAACGCGACGCCGTGCAGGTTCGGCAGCTTCGCCGTGGCGGTGGTGTTCACGCCGATGTAATTGCCCTGGATCAGGTTGCCGGTGATGCCGCCGGAGCTCAGGAACACACCTGAGTTGCCGTTACCCGACACCAGGTTACGCGCTGCGGCGGTCGTGCCGCCGATGCGGTTGCGGTGCGAGAAATTGAAGAGCGCGATGCCGTGCGACCCGTTGCCGAGATCGAGCGTGCCGGTGACATCGGTGCCGACGAAATTGCCTTCGATCAGGTTGTCGCTCGAGTGGCGACCGAACGCATCGAGGTTGATGCCGTTCGCATTGCCGGAGATCAAATTACACGCGCCGGAGCAGGAGCCGCCCGGTGTCGTGCCGCTGGTGCCGCCAATCTGGTTGTTCTGGGATTCCAGCAGCGAAATGCCGATGCCCGTGTTCGCGGAGATCGCGTCGCCGGCCGCGTTCGTGCCGATGTAGTTGCCTTCGATCAGGTTGTTGTCGCTGGTCGATAGCGTGATGGCGTTGCCGCGGAAGCGGTTGATGACGAGATGCCGGATGGTGCTGCGTCCCGCCGCGTTGTTCAGGTGCAGGCCGGAAGCCTGAACGTTGTTGCCGTTGATTTCCACGCGCGTCGCGCCGCCGGTGTTGCCGTCGATGATGACGGGCGCGGTCAAGCCCGCGAGTCCCGCCGTCAGCGTGATGCTGGGCGTGCCGGAACCGAGCGCGAACGTGATGGTGTCGAGTGAAATGGTGGCGTTGGCCGCGTTGATCGCTTCGCGCAAGGTGCACCCGTTCGCGTCCGCGGTGCACTGACCGTCATCCGTGTCGGCCGTCGAGTTGACGACGAAGGTGGTGAACGAGTCGTCGTTGATGATCGACACCGTTGCGGTTCGGCGGGAGCCCAACGCGCTGCCGGCGGATGGATTGCTTAAGGTGAGATTGATCGTCTCGGTCGCTTCCGGGAACGAGTCGGTCGTGATCGGGATCTCGAACGAGGCGCTTGTCTCGCCATCCGCGAAGCAGACGTTCCCCGCAACGGTGGCGTAATCCGCACCGGCCGTCGCAGTTCCGTTCGAGGTCGCGTAATCCACACACGCCGCGCCAGTCGAGCCGTTTGCCCGCGTGATGGTGAACGTCGCGACGCCGGTGTTTTCGACCACCGGGTAATCAGAAGCGCTGAAGACGAACGTGCCCGGATTCTCCTCCAGCACGACGGCTTTGGAAAATTCCGACGTGTCATTGGTGGTCGAATTGGTAGCCGTCGCCGTGACAAACGGCTTCCCTGGGATGCCCTCATACGTGAAAGAGAATGTGCCGCTGCCGTTCGCGTCGGTAGTGACCGTCCCTTCGCCGAGATAAACTTCGCCTTCGCCATGCCCGGACGGGTCCGCATTCTCGTTCGCGTAAAAATCGAGCGTGAACGTCGTGCTCGCGATGCTGTTGAGCGTGCCGGTGACAGTGACCGTAGCGTTCAAAAAGGTCACCGACGTGATCTCCGGATAGTTCTGCCGATTGTTCCCGCCCGTGTCCGGATCAAGCGGATCGTTCGGAAGCGGAGCTGTCTTCACACCACCGCCCTGGCTCAAGCTGAGACCGAGGCCGTCATTGAGATAAACGACGTTGCCGCGGATCGAATTGCCGACGCCGGCCGGATTACCGCCTTGCCGCCCGCCGAGCCTGATCCCGGCGCCGCGATTAAAGGCGACGATGTTCGCCGCGCCTGGCGCAGCTCCGCCGACTGTGTTCCGGGCCGCGCCGTTGAGCAGGACTATTCCCCCAAGCGCGTCCAACGCAGAGCCCTGCCCGCTGAAGAAGCCATTGCGGAGGTTCGCCGTGCCGGTCGCGTCGGTGCCCACGATGTTCCCCTGGATGGTCGAATTCGTGTATCCGCCGTAAATGCCGGCCCTCGCGTTCCCGGCGATCAGGTTACCCGCGCCGGCAGCCGTCCCACCAATCGTGATGGCGTTCGGGTTAAAGTCGGCGTCGATCCCGATGTCGTTCGGAATTGGGGCAGTGCCTGTCGTGTTCACGCCGATGTAGTTGCCCTGCACAATCGTGCCCTCTCGAAAGCCGGTACCGAGGCTGATGCCGTCAAATGTGTTGCCGGAGATCAGGTTCCGCGCCGCCGCCGATGGGCCGCCGATCACGTTGTTTGCAGCGGCGTTAAAGGCACGGATGCCGTTTGAGTTTCCCAGAGCGACGGTGCCGGTCACGTCGGTGCCAATGAAGTTTCCCTGGACGGTGTTTCCACTCGCGGAGGGCCCAGTGCCATCGAAGTAAATGCCGTGCGTGTTGCCGGAGATGAGGTTGCAGGCGCCGGTGCATGCGCCGCCTGGCGTAGTGCCCGCCGTCCCACCGATCGTGTTGTTCGTCGATCCCTTAAGCACGATGCCTTCGCCGCTATTCGCGAAGCCGGTCTTCGTCGTGCCATCCGCGTTGGTGCCGATGAAATTACCGGCGATCACGTTGTTGTGGCTGCCGTTGAGGTAGATGCCGCGCAGCAGGCGATTGAGCACGAGATTGCGGAACGTGTTGCCGCTCACGCCATCGACGAAGAAGGCGTTCGAGCCGGTGCCGTTGCCGTTAATCTCGACGCGTGTCGCGCCGCCCGGGCCGGCGCTGCCGTCTATGCTCACCGGCGCGGTAATCGAAGGCAGTCCGCTCGCGAGCGTGATCGTCGGCGTGCCGCTGCCGATGTCGAACTCGATCGAGTCGGTCCCGCTGCCGGCCGAGCATTCTCCGGCGGTCGCGCCCGACGCGGCATTGGTGTTGGCGGCCGTGATCGCTTCGCGCAACGTGCAGACGCCGTCATTCGCGGCGACGTCTGCGGTTGAATTGACGGTGATCGTCGCGGCCGAAAGCGGAGCGGCGGCAGCGACCAGCGCGAGGGCGGCTGCTGCGAAAGTCGTTAGACTGAGACCGGAACGGCATGCTTGTTTCATGGCGCCGATCGTCCCGCGAATGCCGAAAACCGTAAATACTCCCTTGGGAGTATGCCGGCCTCCCGTCGGTGATCCTAACGAGCTGTGATCGACTACACAGCTTGCCGCGTCGCAGCTACTGCGCGTCGAGCTGGTACACTTCGACGAGCCCGACACCGCTCGCCTCGCCGGCGCCCCGCACTACAGCCGTGTAGGCGCCGGGCCGCAGCGTGAGCAGTGCGGCAGCTTCGCGATCGTCTGGCGGCGCGGCGCCAGTCTTTTCGATCGCTTCCTGGTTGTCGCTCCGCCAATCGTCGTTCGCAGCCAGCGCGCTTCCCTGCCCATCGAAGATCTCGATCGTCGGGTTCTCTAATGCTCCGCGCACGCCTGCACTGGAAAGCGACGGCCCCAGCGCGCGCACGAGGACGCGGCTCGGCGGCGCGCCACCGAGAATGAAGCCGCCGATCATTGCGCCATCACCCGGCCGCACCTGCCCCCGCGTAGAGATATTTAACAGCCGCGTCGCACCGTCTGTCCCGAGATCGTAGGCTTCGATCAGGCCAACTCCGGTCGCACCGTAGACGCCGCGCACCACAGCGGTGTAGCTACCAGGCTCGAGTCGCGCTAAGACCGCGGATTCCAAATCACGCGCCGGCGCCACTCCGGTCCACTTGATCGACTCTCGCGGAGGGCCGTCCACCCATTCGTCGTTCTCTGCGATCAGATCCGCGCCGCGATACAACTCGACCGTCGGATCAGCCAGGGCATCCGCCACTCCGGCCGTCGCCAGCGATGGGCCCACGGCCTTCACGATGATGTCGCGGGGGCCGTCTCCACCCACGATGAAGCCGCCAATCAAAGCGTCATCGCCTGCGCCCACCGCGGCACGCGTCGACACATTCTTGAGCAGCGGCGCGGTCGCGTTCCCCACCAACCGGATGCCAGGCGGATGGTAGCGATAAGCCGGATCATCGATGTTGAAGGTGATCTCGGCTTGCGCAGTGCCGTCTCCCGTCGGCCTGAACTGCACGAAAAGCGTGAGCCCGTTATTGGGGATCGTGAACTCCGGCCCAGTGATGAACTGGCGCGCAGTCGGGTCCCAGATCTCCACGAGGAATGCATCCGCGTCGCCATTGAGGCGAAAGTCGCTCACCCGCAGCGGGCGCGGCCGACTGCCACCCGCGAATGCCAGCCGGATGTTTTGCCTGACAGCCGTCGACCCTGGCGGCGTCGTTGGAAAGCTGACTCCCGGCGGCATCGCGAAGACCGGCATGCGATTGCTCGATCCATCCGCGTTGCGGAAGCCGGCCAGCATGGGCGCGGTCAGGTCCACCATGCGCGCATTGTCGGCGCTGTCGCGGCGGCCTTTCGGCACGCCGGTTGGGGTTCCCTTGTAACTAATGTTCGGGTTCGAGAAATGGTACAATCGCTGCGCGCCCGCGTTGCCGGTGTACGACATCACGCAGCCGTACCTCTGCCCATCTTCCGCAGCGGTGAAGACATGCCCGAACGCATAGGACGATCCGTTTAAGCCGGCGGCGTCGCGGTCGTGCTGACAGCCGAAGTTGTGCCCCAGCTCGTGCACGAATATCCCCGCGTCGCCGCTGATCACCACCGCGTGATTATCGCTCGGATAGCCCGTCGCCTGCCCGCGCCGGTAATCCTGGAAGCTACCGAACAGGTGCACCACGTCGGCCGCGTAGCGCTCGCGCAGCCCGGCCACCTCATCCATGTAGCCATCGGTCGGATCGGCCAGACGCCAGAGATCGACCGACATTTCTGCATCCTCGAGGTACTCGACGCGCGCGGTATGCACCAGGCGCACGCGCGCCTTGATCTCGCTCGCGGCAAATACCGCGTTCGCGGTCGAAATGCCCAGCTGTGCCCGCGCCTCGACTGCTTGCCGGCTCCCGAGGCTCCGCTCGAGCGCAGGCGTGTAGACGATCATGATATCGACGACTGGCGCGTCGCCTTCCGCGGCCGCTTGCGATGCCTCGCCAGACATGGCGGACTTTGCGCTGGTGGAGGTGGAAGATGGCTTCGGAGCGGCACCGGCCGGCGCATGGTTGGCCAGCGACACGTCCGGCTGAAACGCACACTCCGCGCCTGAGCTACGCGGATCGACTTCGCTGATTCGACAAAGGTCACCGCCTGCCTGCTGGATCGTGAACTTGCGGCCGTCTTCCAAGAGCACCTCAGCTTGCACGGCGCCCTCGACGACCGAGAGCAGCGCGGTGCCGCTCGTCTGCCTTCCCGAATCGGAAAGCGTACCGTGAATGACGAAGCGGCCGACGTCGCCGAACGAATCGACCTGCTTCACGGTGAGGCCAAAGTTCGCGTCCTCGAAAAGCTCGAGCGCGACGGGCGCGCTGTGGCCCATAGGCCCAGACGCTTGCGCCATCCGCTCCAGCACGCGCATGTCCAAGTGCGCCATGCGTCCGCGCGTCTCGCCTTGCAGTTGAGGCGCGAGCCAGTCTGGCCGCTCTGCGGCGTGCGCCTGCCTCAGCAGTCGGTTGTCTTCCGCAGCGTCGGCTGCCGAAGCGAAGAGGAACAGCAACCCGGCACACACCGAAGGGCTAGCCGGCTTCAGGAAGGCGATCACACCACCGATCATCTCAGGTCGGCCCTAGATGATCAAGGGCATTGTCTCTGATCGCTGTGAGCTATCGCGGCGAACGGCTGACGCGCAGCCGTGCCGATCGCGTTCTCGCGGCGGGAAGCTTCTCGATCCGGATCGATCTCGCGCGGCTGACCGCATCCTGCCAGTCGACGGTGTTGCCACACCAGACGGCCTGCTGGCGCGCCTGCGCGGCGCGTGCATCCAGGTGCGCCGCCCAGCAGCGCGTCGCGAGAGACGAGACGAGGTGGCGGAGATCGATCGCGGGGAGCTGAAGTGGAAGCAGGGGGGAATGCTGTTTCATGCCCCGATTCGTAGCGGCAAGACGCGCCCGCGAGAATACTCCTTTGGGAGTATGCGCCGTCTGGGTGATTGCCTACGGCTCCGCTGCCGTTCTATCACTACCAGGTGATGCAGGCGCGTGCTCTCAGGCTGTGGTGCAGCGCGATCATGATCGCCGGCACCGCCTCTGTGCAGTCTGCAGGCGAGCTCGGGCGGCCGTTTCTGCAGAACTTCGCGCTACGCGATTACCACGCCCATAACCAGAACTGGGCCGCCGTGCAGGACGCGCAGGGGATTCTCTATTTCGGAAACAAAAACGTCGTGCTGGAATACGACGGCGTCTCCTGGCGGAAGAACTCGCTCTTGCAAACGACGTATGTCCGCGGTCTCGCGATCGAAGCGAGCACCGGCCGGATTTTCGCCGGCGCAGTCGACGAGCTTGGCTACTTCGAAAACGGCACCAACGGCGAGCGCAAGTACGTGTCGCTGCTCGGCAGGGTGCCCGCCGACGGGCGCGATTTTCGCGACATCCGTCGCGTTTACGCCACGGCAAGTGGCATCTACTTCGTCGCCGAGCAGCAGGTGATGCGCTGGCGCGACGACGCTTTCAAGATCTGGAAGCTGCCGAACGGCTCGCGGCTGCAAAGCCACTTCATTGCGGACCAGCTTTACGTGCAGCATCCGGATATCGGCTTGCTGCGGCTCGACGGAGACTCCTTCGTCGCGGCCTCGGACGATCCGCTGTTCCGCCGCACGCAGGTCACGCTGCTGATCCCGGAGTCCGATGGCTCGATCACCGTGGGGACGCAGGACGAAGGTCTCTTCACGTGGCGCGGTGACGCGGTCACGCCGGCGCCGACGGACGTCGATGCGTTTCTGAAGGAGAAAAAGGTTCGCCGCGGACTGCGTTTACGTGACGGGTCCACCGCGCTCGGCACCGCGGCATCCGGGTTGGTGGTGCTCGGTCCTGATCGCCAGTTGCGCAGCCGCATCGACGAGACCAGCGATCTGCAGAACGACACGATCCTCGACCTGTTTGAGGACCGCGAAGGCGTGCTCTGGCTCTGCCTGAACTCCGGCATCACGCGCGTCGAAGCCACGTCTCCGCTTACCATCTTCGACACCTCCAACGGGCTTAAACGCACCACCATTCGCGACGCGCTGCGGTTTCGCGGCGTGATGCACCTCGCGGCCGGCCAGGGGCTTTACCGCATCATCGGCGCAGCACCCAACGAGGCACGCACCGCGCGTGCCGAGCGAATTCCCGGTGGCGAGGGCGAATGGTGGAGTCTTGCGGAACATGATGCCGGGCTGCTCGCAGGCGGCATGGACGGAATCGTCCTGCTCGGCAATGACGGCACACCGCCGGGCCGCATCGCGCAATCTCCCGCGCTGGTGCTGCGCCGCTCGCGTGTCGACCCCGAGCGCGTCTTCATCGGCACGCGCAACGGTCTCCGCTCCATCCGACGCAGCTCCACGGGCGACTGGCGCGACGAAGGCCCGGTCGAAGGAACTACGACGGAGATCCGCACCATCGTCGAGAACATGCGTGGCGAGGTCTGGTTAGGCACGCCGACCACTGGCGTGTTTCGCGTGACCTTCGCCCCCGGCGCTCCAAGTGAGCGCGGCGCTGCCACGGTGTCGTCGTTCTTCGAGTCGCACGGCCTGCCGAAAGGCCACCGCTGGACGCGCGTGCTCGAGGGCGAAGGTGGTGAAGCGTTGTTCGCCACGCAGGAGGGGCTTTACCGCTTCGATCACGCGCGGCAGCAGTTCGCGGCCGTTCCGGATTTCGGTACGCGCTTCGCGGACGGCTCCTTCATGCTCGGCTCTGTCGCCTCCGATGCGGAAGGCAATCTCTGGCTGGCGGGGCGCCGGCCCGACGGCGTGTGGCTCGACCAGGAACTAGGCCGAGCATTCAGGAGCGCGAATGAAGGCGAAGCGCGATTCGAGACGCTGCCCTACAAAATCGCAGACAAGATCGGCGAGATAGAAAAGTTCTATCCAGAACGCGGACCTGGTGGTGAGAAGGCCGTGTGGATCGGAGGGACGGACGGAATCGTGCGCGTGGATGCGGATCGGCTGTCGCAGCTCACCGATGCTCCGCCGTTCGCAGCAGTCATCCGTGGCGCTACCACGGGCGGCAACGGCGCACCGCCAGGCGGCCCCCACACCATCACGCGTGAGCCATTGCCGTACGCGCAGAATTCCGTGCGCTTCAGTTTTTCGGCGAACACCTACGCCATCGGCGCGAACCTCCGCTATCAGACGCGGCTCGCTGGGTTCGAGCAAGGCGGCTGGTCGGAGTGGACAGAGCGCACCAGCGCCGACTACACCAATTTGCCGGAAGGCAGTTACGTCTTCGAAGTTCGCGCGCGGGACGTGAATGGCCGCGTGGGCACGGCCGCTTCGCTGCCATTCGAGATTGCACCTCCGTGGCATCGCACCTTCACGGCCTACACAGCCTACGCCCTCCTCGTCACCGGCGCTCTGTTCGGCATCGCGCGGTGGCAGCTCGGCCGCTTCGCCCGCAAGCAGGCGAAGCTCGAAAGCCTGATCGCGGCGCGGACCGCGGAGCTGCGCGCGCGTGAAGCCGAATTGGTCAGCGCCAAAGAAGTGGCTGATACGGCGAATCGCGCGAAGAGCGCTTTCCTCGCGAACATGAGCCACGAGCTCCGCACGCCGCTGAACGCGATCCTCGGCTATACGCAAATCCTGCTCAAGGATTACGGCCAATCCGATCGAAATCGCGAGCGCCTCGCCGTGGTCGACCAAAGCGGCAATCACCTGCTCGCGATGATCAACGAAGTGCTGGATCTCTCGAAAATCGAAGCCGGCAAGCTGACGCTCAATCCGGATGATTTCTCGCTGGGCGATATGATCAGCGACATCTGCGCCGCCTTCCGCCAGCGCGTCGCGGAGAAGGGTCTCGAGTTCCAATGCGGCTGCCCGACGGAGCTGGCGCGCATGGTGCACGGTGATGCGGGCAAACTGCGACAGGTGTTGTTCAACTTGTTAGGCAACGCGGTGAAGTTCACGGAACGCGGCCGCGTTTCGCTCGAGCTCACCGCCGCCGCGCCTGAGCGCGTGCGTTTCGAAGTGAAGGATACCGGGATCGGCATCGCACCGAGCGAATTGCGCGACATCTTCCTCGCCTTCCATCAGGCCGCCGCGACCCGGACCACGGTCCAGGGGACAGGGCTCGGGCTCGCCATCAGCGAACGGCTCGTGCACCTGCTCGGCGGCGAGCTGCAGGTCGAGAGCGAAGTGGGGAAAGGGAGTCGCTTCTCGTTCGAGATCCCGTTGCCGGCCGTCGCGGCAGTGGCGGACGGCACCGATCACGCCGTGCGACAGCGCGAGCCTCTGCCTGCCACGCCGATCGGCTTCCATGCCCCCGCGCGGCGGCTCCTGATTGCAGACGACGCGCCGACGAATCGCAACGTGCTGCGCGAGCTGCTCGAGCCGCTCGGATTCGAGATCGAGGAAGCGACGAACGGCGCCGAATGCCTGCAGCGCTGCGCCGCGCGACGTCCGGACGCGATCCTGCTCGACCTGCAAATGCCCGCGGTTGACGGCTTCGAGGTCGCGCGTGCGCTCCGGCGCAATCTCGGCAGCGCCGCGCCCAAGATCATCGCTGTATCCGCAAGTGTGTTCGAGGATGCGCGGCAGCAGGCGATCGATGCCGGGTGCGATGACTTCCTGCCGAAGCCGTTCAGGGAAGAGCAATTGCTCGAGGTGCTACGCAAGACGCTCGCGCTGGAGTGGACCTACCCTGAGGGCGCCGTGCGGCAAGCAGATACGACGGATGCCGCGGCTGGTGGCGACGCGGAGTTGCCGCCGGCGGCGGAGATCGAAGCCATGTTGGAGCTCTCGCGGCGCGGGGACATTCTCGGAATCAAGAAACGGCTCACGGCACTCGCGAGCGCGGAGGGCGGCGGTTACACGACGTTCGTGCATGGCCTGGAGCCGTTCGTCGCCAGCTATCAGATGAACCGCATCCGCGATGCGCTCTTGCGGGTGAAGGAGGAGAGCGAGGCATGAAGCCCACCGACAGCACACGCCAGCACACGATCATGATCGTGGACGACGTGCCCGCTAACCTCGGCGTGTTGCTCGATTTCCTCGACGATGCCGGCTATCACGTGCTCGTCGCGGAAAGCGGCGAAAGCGCGCTCGCGCAACTCGCTTACGCGGAACCGGACATCATCCTGCTCGATGTCACGATGCCGGGCATCGACGGCTACGAAACGTGCCGGCGATTGAAGCAGGACACGCGCTGGCGCGACACACCGGTCCTTTTCCTGACCGCGCTTAACGAGACGACCGACAAGGTCCGCGCGTTTGAAGTGGGCGCGGTCGATTTCATCTCGAAGCCTTTGCATCCTGAGGAAGTGCTGGCGCGCGTCCGCGCACATCTGCAGATCCGCTCGCTACAGCAGGACCTCGAGGAGAAAAACGCGCTGCTCGAGAAGGCCGTCGCGTTGCGCATCGAGGCGGAAGAGCAGCTTCAGCAATCGCTCGATCGCGCGGTCCTCATCGTGCGCGATCGCAATCAAATCCAATTCTGCACGCGACTCGCGCGGCGTTTGCTCGACCGCTACTTCCCAGACGCGCGCGCGGATCACGTGCTGCCAGATGCACTCGTGCAATGGTCCGCGAACGGCCATTCCACCGAGCCCTGGACGAAGGCGCTCGACGAGACGCGGCTCCAGGCCCGCATGTTTGCGGAGACGCAACCTGGCGCGTCGTTCATGCTCCTGCTCGAGGAGCACGCCGTCTCCGGTGGCTCCCCGGCGAGTCTGCTTTGTCTCGGACTCACCCGGCGCGAAGCGGAAGTGCTCTTCTGGATCGCGCACGGCAAGTCGAGCCCGGAGATCGCGATCATTCTCGAGGCCGCGCTGAACACGGTAAAGAAGCACGTGCAGAACATCCTGCTGAAGCTCGGCGTCGAATCCCGCCTCGCCGCCGCCTTGCGCGCGAGCGAAGTGCTGGGCATGGCCGATGTCGACCACGCCAGGCTTCACGGCGATTGACCCGCGGCCGCGCGGTCCAGCTGTTATCTCAGCTGGAACGTTGCGCTGCCAACGCTGCTGCCGTCGATGCTGATGTCCACGCGATAGCTACCGGCACCGAGAGCTTTCGAATTCAGGTTGTACACGTACTGGCAATCCGCGATCCTGAACATGGAACCAGCGTCTGCAGCCATGCTGTAGGTGGTTTCATTCACCAGCTCGTCGCTCGCTCCGGCAATGCGCCGGACCGAGATCAGGGCGGCCGGTAAGGTGCACGTCGGCGTGCCGCCAAACTTCAGCGTAAACTTCACCGGAACGGCACCGCGTGTTGCCGCGAAGACGCTCGATCCGTCGACGTTGATCGGCGACCGCACCGTCGCCGTGAAGACGGGCGTCGCGAGCACGAACGGGCTGAAGGAATTCGCCTGCGCCCAGATCGTCCTTGAAGCCCAATCCCGCGGCCGCGTGTCGTCCGTGACATCTTCGAACGCAGTCGCGCCTGTCGCTTTATGGAGAACCCTGAGCTGGCTGAAGGTTTCGAAATCCATCGTCGCCGGCACACGAAAAGCGAGGCTGACCGGCGCGACGAATTCGGCCGTCGTGCTGATTTCGAAGGCAAGGCCAGCACCCGCCAGCTCGAATCCCGCCGCTGTTAGATCGTTCAGGTTCGGCTCGATCGCGGTGACGGTGGTCGTGCCGCCGCTCGTGATTGCTGGGAACGTCAATGTGATGCCAGTCTCTTCCACTCCGGCGTTCACATTCTGCTCGCCCGTGCCGGCTGGTGTTACGCTTGTCGCTTCGGAGTCGCACGCGTTGCCGATCCCGTCGCCATCGTCGTCTGCCTGGTCGGGGTTCGCGAGCAGGGCGCAGTTGTCGGTGCCACTCGAAACGTAACCTGCCGGCGCCGAACAGCCTTGCGTGGTGGTTGATAAATCGCCAAATCCGTCACCATCCTGGTCGCGGTAGAAAGTGGTGTTGCAACCTTTGGTCACAACCAGCGCCGTCGGGGTGCCGAGAGGGAAGAACGCCGCGCCGTTGGGTCCTGATCCGTAGAAAACATTGTTGCTCGAGGTATCAGTCAGGAAGACGGAGAAAAGTTTCCATGTGCCAGCTGTCGCCGTCGTGGGGACCGCGACCGTCGAAACATAAACGCCGTCGCGCGCATCACCTGAAACGCGTTTGGAAGAATCGAAACTGGCCGACAGAAGCATGCCGCCTCCGGGCGGCGCGAAGGAGGCACTCCCCCGGGAGAATCCCGCGTTGTCGGTGACTCGCGCGGTTACCGTGACTGTTTTCGCCGACGTGCTGACGTCTACATTTCGGGGCGAGAAATCGAAACTCGCCAGGACGGGGATCGGGTCAGCATTGGCGTTTGCTACGGTGAGGTCGGTCGGGGTGCCGGCCGGATACGCCGTCGAGCCGGTGTAGTGGTTGCTGTAGAAAGCCTGGTTGCTGGACGTGTCAGCGACTGAAACTGATACCAGCTTCCAGGTTCCGGGGCGGGCCGAGGTCGGAATCGATATCATGACCTCGTAGGTTCCGTCCTGTGGACTGCCCGATTTCCGGTTGAACGAACTGAAGCTTGCCTGTGCGCCCACGCCGCCTGCGGGTGCCTCGAACCGTAGCAAACCGTTGCTAAACCCGACATTGTCGGTGACCCGGGCGGTGACGGTCACGATGGCGTTTGCCGCCGTCACATCAACGCTCTGTGGCTGAAAGTCGAAGCTCACCAGCGTTGGAGCCGTCACATCGGCGTTTGCGTTGGTCACCGTCAGCTCTGTCGGTGTGCCGCTGGGCAATGGATTACCGCTGAAAGAGCTGTAGAAGACGCTGTTGCCGGATGTGTCGCTCAGATTGAGTGATGACAATCTCCAGGTGCCCGGTCGGGCCCCGGCGGGTATAGTGATCGTGGCTTGATACGTTCCGTCCTGCGCGGTCCCAGTCTGCCTGTTCGTCGAGTTGAAGGAACCCGATACTCCGGGTCCGCTGGAAGGTTGAAAGAAAAAGCCGCCGCTGTTGAAGCCGATATTGTCCGTGATTGTCGCCGTCACGGTCACGGTCTGCGGGCTGTTCGTCACATCAACGCTCTTCGGCATGAAGTCGAAGGTCACCAAGACAGGCGCGGCCGTGTCAGCGTTGGAATTGACGACCGCGAGGTCGGTCGGTGTGCCGATTGGAAAGGGCATGTAGCTGGGGCTTGCTGTGCCGTAGTTGCGGAAGTTACCCGACGTGTCAGTCACCGTTACAAAAGACAACTTCCACGTTCCGGGTCGGGCGGTGGCCGGGATCGCGGCCGTGAATACGTAAGTGCCGTCCTGCGCAGTGCCGGAGGTTCGATTCGTCGGATAGAAGCTCGTCACCAAAGGCATGCCGTTGGACGGTGGCTGGAACGAAACGCTGCCGAACGTGAACCCGACCTCATCGATAACGCGCACTGTGACCGTCACGTTTTTCGCGCCGTCACTCACGTCAACGCTCTTTGGATTAAAATCCAGACTCGCGAGCACAGGCGCATTCGTGTCGGCATTCGCATTCGTTACCTCTAGATCCCTTGGGGTGCCAATGGGGTACGGCCGGCTGTTTGGATAGCTGCTCGTGCCGTAGAAGACACTGTTGCCAGCTACGTCAGACATGTTGAGAAACTGAAGATTCCACGTTCCCGTTCGAGCGGATGCCGGAATGGTGAGCGCTGTCTCATAGACCCCATCCTGCGCGGTGCCCTCGACGCGACCTGTCGCACTGAAGAACGCAGGTATTCCAGTGCCGCCGGCGGAGTGGATGAAAGAAGTCGCGCCACTGCTAAACCCGCTGCTGTCGGTGATATGGGCTCTGAGAGTGACCGTCTGGTCGCCGTTCGTGACGTCGACGCTTTTCGGCGTGAAGTCGAGACTCACCAGCACCGGCGCGGTCGTGTCGGCGTTGGCGTTTGCCACCGTTAAATCTGTGGGTGTGCCGCTGGGGTAAGGCCGGCTGCCAGGGTAGCTGAAAGCGCTGTAGGAAACGCTGTTCCATTGATCGCTCAAAGACACCGACGACAGCTTCCATGTTCCGGGCTGGGCTGAAGTCGGCACCGTCATCTTCAACTCGTAGATGCCGTCTTGCGCCGTGCCGGATATGCGAGCTGTGGAGCTGAGATACGCCGACAGGCCCGGGCCTCCCTGAGGCGGTTGAAAATAAACGCTGCCGTGGCTGAACCCGGCATCGTTGTCGGTGATGCGCGCCGTCACCGTCACGGTCTGCGCCCCGTTACTCACATCAACGCTGCTTGGATTGAATCCGAGACTTACTAGCGCCGGTGCCACCGTGTCGGCCGGCGGAGGAGTTTGAGCCTGTGCGGGCATCGCGCAGGCAATGGCAAAGAAAAACGCGGGAGCAAGGAGGCGGCGCATATGGGTAGAGAAGTGGTGCGTTGTCATAGGAGGAGCGGTCGGAATTACCTGGCGCCGAGATTCATGAGGCTTTTGCCGGTGCTCCGGTAGCCCCCAAAACACTATATTTTTCGCCTAAAGAAATCTTTAGGCGGAGCTCAGCGGTGCCCTGTTTCGCTTTAGCCCGGGGCCATCAGACGCGCTTGAAACGCGAAGGCGACGAGGCCCGCAACGTTCCGGAGGTGGAGCTTCTTCATCAGGTTCGCGCGGTGCACATCGACGGTGCCCACGCTGATCCCGAGCTTCTGCGCGATTTCCTTGCTGGTCTGACCGGTGGCGACCAGCTGTAGCACTTCTTTTTCGCGCGGGCTAAGAGCCGCTGTGCTCGCTGTCGCGCGTTCGACTCCGTGATACCGCGCGTCGATAAAGGGCGCGCTTTCGGCAGAGAAATAATGTTGCCCGGCAGCTACCCGATCGACTGCCTCAACAAACGCATCCCACGTATTTGTCTTCTCCACGAAACCCTGTGCTCCGGAGCGCAGTGCCTCGACTACGCGGCTCTCGCTCACGTCAGCGGTGCACAGGAGGATGCGCGTCTGCGGCGCTACCTCCTGCACCCGAGGCACAGCATCGATACCGCTACCGTCCGGCAGGTTGATATCCAGCACGAGCAGGTCAGGCTTCGTCTTTTCACACAGCGCGACAGCCGTTCGAATGTCAGCGGCCTCGCCGACGACGTCGTAGCGGCCGTCCTGACGCCGCAGCATCGACATAATGAGATCACGCATAAAGCGGTGATCATCCACGACCGCGATGCTGGTCGCGCGGCTCTCACTCCGACTCCGCTCGGAGGACGCTTGCGACGGCTGGCTCTTCATCGATTGGCTAACGACAACTGCTACACTGGTATAGTGGGCGCCTCGTCCACACCCAGTCCATACGTGAAAGTACGTACTGGTTTCCTGCTGCAGGCTTGCCGCAAGACGCGGTGCCGGGTCTAATGCCGCCACCGCAGCCTTCTGTGACACGCTTAAACACCACTCAGCTGCGCAGGCTCAACCGCGTCGTCCTGGCGCTGCATGAGGAGAGCCTCCAGGCGCACGAGTTAGAGCCACTGATCGACCTCATCGAACAACTGCTGCCTGTCTCTTGCGTATCGATCGATGAAGCATCGCTGCGAGACGGCAGTGTCAGGCATCGGGGCGGACGCAGGCTCGAGTCCATCCCGCAACTTGACGAACGGATCGCGCAGTTCTGCCATCAGAACCCATTGATCGTCCAGGCACGAGACGGCAATTTCAGTCCAGCCAAGATCTCGGATTTCGTCACCTTTCACGTCCTGCAGCGCACCGCTTTCTATCAGGAGATAGCGCGCTTTCTCCCGGGCTGGCGTGACCAGGCAGCAGTGCCGATCCAGCTTCCAGGCGTGTCGTTGGGCTTCGCCCTCAACCGGGATCGCCCATTCACGTCGGAAGAGTTGCTCATGCTCGAACTCCTCCAGCCACATCTCCAAGCTGTCCTTTATCGTTGCACCCAGTATCTCGAGCTGGCGACTCAGTCGCCACTCACGCCCCGAGAACGCGAGGTCTTGCACTGGGTGAGCGAAGGCAAACGAGACGCCGACATCGCGTGCATTCTCAAGCTCAGCGTTCGCACAGTGGAACAGCACGTCCACGCCTGCCTGCGGAAGCTCGGCGTCGAGACGCGCGCCGCGGGCGCGGCGGAGGTTTGGCGCGCACGCAACCGAACGGGCGCGGGCCCTGATGGAAGCGGCACCGCCGTGCAGCGGCAAAGTTAGGTCGCGACGTTTGTCTCGGCGCGTGTGGTTTTCTCCTGCTTAAAGGAGTGCACCATGAAGAAGCCGACCGCGATGCAGATGCAGGCGTCGGCGACGTTGAAGGCGGGCCACGGATCCGCGAACGGCACGTGCAGATTGAAAAGCAGGAAGTCGATCACGGCGCCATGAAGGATACGGTCGGTCAGATTGCCGAGCACGCCGGATAACAGCAGCGCGAGCGAAGTATCGCGCCACACGTCGCGCTCGTGTTTTCGGAAAAGCAGCGTGAGCACGACGGCGATCGCGACGCACGAAAGGATCATGAAGAACCAGTTGTTGTTCTTGAACGAGCCGAAGGCCGCGCCCGTGTTCGTGACAAAGACCAGCGCGAAGAAATCCGGCACGATGATGCGTGGTTCGTCGGCCGTGATGCTTCCCAGCACCAGCCACTTCGTCAGCTGATCGAGCACGTAGAGAGGCAGCGTGAGGAGCAGGATGTATTTCATGGGCAGGAGGCGAAGAATCGTGACTACGGATTGACACGGATGCACACGGATAGCGGACGCAGCCCGGCCGCCCTCCCCATCCGTGTTTCATCCGTGTTCATCCGTGGCAGTTATTCTCCCGTTGCTGGCGCCGTTCCGCTGACCGGCGCGATCTCGTAGAGGCGCAGGCTGGGATTCAGCACCCCCACATTGCCTGTCTCGCGCGACCAGACAAGTCGCCCCTCCGATAAAAGACGCCGGTAGAACTCGCGCCGGCGCAGGAACTCCGCGTCGCCGCGGTTGACCTGCGAAGATCCTTCATTCAGGAATGTCTTGTAGTGCGAATCGATGACTGCGATGTGCGTCATGCCGCTCGCACGAAGCTCCTCGAGAGTGCCGAGATCGGCAGCGAATCTGGCGCCGTGCAGCTGCTGTGGGAGCGGCGACTGCTCCTCGCAAAACCGGCGCGGTTTACTGAACGGGATACCGACTCGTTCTTCGAGTCCGATCGTGCTCGCGTGCGGTACGTTTCCCGTGATCCACTCGACCAGCTCACGCCGGTGATCGCGTTGGAAGCCGCGGTCGAGCAATGCCAGTCCGGTGAAGTCATAAGCGAATGCAGCGATGACGAAAGTGAGCACCGCGGGGGTAGCGAATCGCGCGCGCCTTTCATGCAGCTCCTTGGCGATGCGGATCGCCGCGAACGATGCCACCACGGCGACGATTATCATCGCGGGCAGCACATGGCGCCCGCTCTGCTTGCTGGAAAACGAAAGCATAAATCCGAGCAGCAACGGAAAGGCCGTGAGCAACAGGTCGGGCAATCGCAGCTGCCGAAGGTTTCGGAAGGCAAAAACCAAATGCGCCAGAAATAGAATCAGCAGGAAGGGTGATAGGTCGAGTAGCCTGCGCAGCCAGTCGATGCGCGAGAAATCGACTTCGATGCCGGAGCGGGAATTGAGGCGCGTGATCTCGCCGCCGAACCCTGCCGTGACACCGCCAAACGACAGCAGCGCCCGGTAGTTGATCGCGGCGATGACAACCAGGAACGCCCCAGCGAAGGCTAGAAGGACGCGCGGTTTGTACTCGGCCTCGCGGCGTCTGCCCATCAGCGCCGCCACCGCAAACGGCACCATGAGCAAACCGACGTACTTGCCCGATGCCGCAACACCCGTCGCGACGCCGAGGAAGAGCGCGCGCATTGTTGTTGGCCTCCGCCAGACTGCATCGATCGCGACAAACGTCAGCGCGATGCCGGCGAGCAACGCCGCATCTTCCTTCATGAAGTGCGCGTGTTCGTAGATCCGCCGCTGGATCAACAGCGCGACCCCTGTGGTGACGCCGCCGATCACGCCGAAGCGATCGAAGCCGAGCCACGAGAAGAGCGCGACGGCGCCGGCCGCGAAGATCGCCGAGCACCAGCGGCCGAGCTCGACGATGCGCTGACAGTCAGTCGTGCCGCCGGTCAGCCAGCGGGCGAAGTCCGTCACGGTGAGCAGGAGCAGCGGATGATTGAAGTTGCGCGTGCCGTCCCGGATTTGCACAACCTTCTTCGGCTCGTCCGGGTGGTAGTAAAACGAGAAATCGTTGTGGCGCGTGTAAAGCCAGAGAGCGGCGACAAACAGCGCCGTTGCGATCAGCCATTGCTGCTGAAGCTCACGCGCGGACCGGCGATCTGTCTGCGTGGCCGCAGCAAACAGGCTGTGCAAGGCGGGCGTCAGGCGGTCGCCGGTATCGGCGAATTCTCGACAACGGTCGCGCAGCGGTCGCAAAGTTCGGGATGGCTCGCGTGCGTCCCGACGCTCGCGCGATGGCGCCAGCAGCGCGGACACTTCTGCGTCGCCGTCTTGGTGATCGTCGCCGCTGGTTCGGTGCCTTCCTCGATTCGGAGGTCGCTCAGGATAAAGAACTCCTCGATCTCCTCGTGCGACACGCCGGCGATCGCATCGCGGTCACAGCGCAGCACCACGGCGGCCTCGAGCGCGTTGCCGATCAGCTTCTCCTGCCGTGCTTGCTCGACGGCCTGGCCGATTACGCCGCGTAGTCGCAGTAGCTCCTGCACGGTTTGATCGGCGGCTTCGTCGCGCAGCGCATCGTCCGGCTGCGGAAACTCCTGCAGGTGAATCGAGCCGCCCCTGCCGAGATAGCCCCACGCTTCTTCAGCGGTGAAGACGAGGATCGGCGCGAGCAGTTTCGTAAGCGCCTCGAAGACCTGCTGCATGGCGGCCTGGGTGCCGCGACGCCGCGGCGCACCAACGGCGTCGCAGTACATGCGATCCTTCGTGATATCCACGTAGAGGCTGCTGAGATCGACGGCGCAGAACTGGTTGATGGTGTGGTAGACCTTGTGGAACTCGTAGGCCGCGTAGGCCGCGGTGCAGTCCGCGATCACCTGTTGGAGGCGATGCAAGATCCAGCGGTCGACCAGCGTGAGCGCTTCGACTGGAACCTGGAGCCGTCCTGAGTTCGTTTGTGGCGCGTCGAAGTCCGACAAGTTGCCGAGCAAGATGCGCAGCGTGTTTCGGATGCGCCGATACGTGTCGCCGAGGCGCGTGAACATCTCTTCCGAGAACGGCACGTCGTCGGTGTAGTTCACGCTGCTCACCCAGAGCCGCACGATGTCGGCACCGTGTTTGCCGACGAAATGGCCCGCATCCATTGGCTTCGAGTAGCTGCTCGACTTCGAGATCTTCTTGCCGTCGACGTCGACGACGAAGCCATGCGTGACACAGGTCTTGTAAGGCGCGCGATTGTGCAGCGCGACGCTGGTCATGAGCGACGACTGGAACCAGCCGCGATGCTGATCCGTTGCTTCCAGATACATGTCGGCGGGATTGTGCAGGTCGCGGTTCTGCGCGAGCACGGCCTGGTGGCTGACGCCCGAATCGATCCAGACGTCGATCGTTTCGTTGCGGTGCTTTGTTCCTTCCGGCAGGTCGAGCTCGCGGGCGAGTTGCGCGTCGTCCATCTCGAACCAGACGTTCGAACCGAGCCGCTCGACAAGATCGGCGAGCTTGCGGATCCAGTTTGCGTCGAGGATGGCGGCACCCTCCGCAGAGTAAAATACCGGCAACGGCACGCCCCAGCTGCGCTGACGTGAGATGACCCAGTCGGGTCGCGCTTCGACCGTGCCGGAGATGCGGGCCTCGCCCCACGCGGGGAGCCATTGCGAGTTCTTGATCGCGTCGAGCGCCTGCGTGCGTAGCGCGTCGATGCGGATGAAGAACTGCTCGACGGCGCGGAAGATAATCGGCGTCTTCGAGCGCCAGCAGTACGGATAGGAATGCGCGTAGACCTCGTCAGCGACGAGCATTCCGGCATCGCGCAGGATCGTGACGATGTCCGCATTCGCATCGAAGACGTATTTGCCGGTGAGCTGGGGCAGACCGGCTTCATCGGTGTAGCGGCCGTGATCGTCGACCGGCGACAAGATCGGCAGGCCGTTCCTGTGGCCTAACGAATAGTCATCGTCGCCGTGACCCGGCGCGATGTGGACTGCGCCGGTGCCGGAGTCCATGGTGACGAAGTCGGCGGTGAGCACGATCGCCGTCCGCGGCAGGAAAGGATGCTGGGCGCCGACCCCTTCGAGCTTCGTGCCGGGGAATGAACGTGTCGGCTCGCCCACAGGATCCCAGCCGGTGGCGGCGCAGAATTTCTCGATCAGCGACTCGGCGAGCACGAATGTCTCGGCGACGCCGTCTTTCATGAAGTCGCGCGCGACGTAGAGCTCCTTCGGGTGCACGGCGATCGCCAGATTCGCGGGCAGCGTCCACGGCGTCGTCGTCCAGATGACGATGCTGGCCTTGTCCTTCAGCTCGCCCGTGGCGATCGGAAACTTCACATAAACAGCTGTGTCCTGACGGTCGTGGTATTCGACCTCCGCGACCGCGAGCGCCGTCTGCGCGCCGGTGCTCCAGAAGACCGGCTTCTTCGATTCGTAGACGAGCCCTTTCTCGACGAAGACGGCGAAGGAGCGAAGGATCTCCGCTTCGTACGCAGGGTCGAGAGTGAGGTACGGCCGCTCCCAATCGCCAAGCACACCGAGCCGCTTGAATTGCCCACGCTGGATGTCGACGAACTTGCGTGCGAACTGCTCGGAGCGCTTCCGCACTTCCAAGGGCGAAAGGCCGCGCGTCTCCTTCACCACCTTGAACTCGATCGGCAATCCGTGGCAGTCCCAGCCTGGCACGTAGGGCGCGCGGAAGCCGGCCATGGTCTTCGATTTCACCACCAGATCCTTGAGGATCTTGTTCAGGGCGGTGCCCATGTGGACGTCGCCGTTCGCGAAGGGCGGCCCGTCGTGGAGCACGAACAACTCAGCGCCTTCACGCGCCTTCTGGATCTGCTGGTACAGGTGCGTTTCCTCCCACGCCTGCAGGATCTCCGGCTCGCGCGAGGTGAGGCTCGCCTTCATCGGAAACTCCGTCTTCGGGAGGTTCAGCGTGTCCTTGTAGTTCTGCGCCATCGGGGAGGTGCTAAATAACATCCGGCACTCGCGCGCGCAACGAGCTCACCCGGCGCAATTCCTGCGATTGCCGCGGCGAGCGCGTGCCGCGTGTTCCTCGCACGCAATGAAAGCTCTTCCTCCACGTTGCGCGCGGGCGGCGATCGAAGGCGCCCAGCAGATTTACCGGCTGGGCCAGGCGCAGGGAGCCCGTTGGCCGAGGTTCTCGGAGCTGCGACTGCGGCGGCAGCGAGCCCGCAGGCGGCTCGGCGCTGCATCCGGAGCGGGGCGACGGACGTAATGCCAATGCCGCATGCGATCGTCGTTCAACAAGTTTTTGTACCCCATTGTTCTCTTGGGGGGCATTGCGGCGATCACCGCGGCGGTACTATGGACGACGGCTGAGACGGGCCCGGAACCAACCGCGGCCGTGAAGCCAGCGAGCGCGCCAGCCCCTGATCCACTCAAGATCGTCCTGACGCCGATCAGTGGCGACACGAAGCTCGATGGGCAGATTGCCGATTTGCAGGCGCGGATCAAAGATGCGGCGGACAAAGGCGCACTGCTCGAGCGACTTGGCTGGGCCTTCGTCTCGAAAGCGCGGGTGAGCAGCGATCCAGGCTACTACACACTCGCAGAGCAAGCCGCGAAGGCGATCACCGCGACCACGCCTAACGATCCGGCGGCGACGCTGCTTCTCGGGCACACCTATCACGCGATGCACCGCTTCGCGGACGCCGAGGCCGCGGCACGAGCGTTGATCGGCCGGCGCGAGTTCGTTTTCGATTACGCGCTGCTCGGCGACGCGCTGATGGAACAAGGGAAGCTCGAGCCAGCAGTGGAAGCCTATCAAAAGATGGTCGACTTGAAGCCTTCCCTTCAGACCTACAGCCGCATCGCGCATATGCGCTGGTTGAAAGGCGATCTGCGCGGAGCGATCGACGCGAGTCGCCTCGCAGTCAGCAGCGGCAGTGCGCGCGAAGCGGAGCCGACTGCCTGGGCCTACACGCGGCTGGCGCTGCACGAGCTGCAAGCGGGCGAATTCGACCAGGCGAAGGTGGCTGCGGAACGCGCTGTGAATTTGATGCCGGACTACGCGCCGGCTCTGCTGGTGCGCGGCCGTTTGCTGCTTTCTCAACTGAAATACGAGGAGGCAATCGAGCCGCTGCGGCGTGCGGCTGAGTTGAGCCCCTTGCCGGACTATCTCTGGGCACTTGCCGACGCGCTACGCGGCGCGTCGAAGGCTTCCGAGGCAGAGAAAGTCGAAAGCCAGCTATCCGCCACCGGCGCAGCCTCCGATCCGCGGACGCTCGCTATCTTCCTGGCTTCCCGCGGCGTGAACGCGGACAAGGCGCTCGAGCTTGCGACGGCTGAATTGCAGTCACGCAAGGATATCTTCACCTACGACGCCCTCGCCTGGGCGCAGCTCGCCACCGGCCGCATCAACGAAGCGCGCGAGCATATCCGTCTCGCGCTGGCGGAAGGCACGCAGGACGCGCGGCTCTATTTCCACGCCGGGGCCATCGCCGCCGCCGCTGGCGACGAAGCTGAGGCGCTCGATTTCTTCGGAAAAGCCCGGGCCTTGGAGCACACACTTCTGCCGTCGGAGCGCCTCGCTCTCGGTGAGCGAAGCGCCGCGCTCTTCCAAGCCCCGTCACAACTCTCGATCAAATAACGCAAAGCAAACAACACCAGACACACACGATCCAATGAAACGAACATCAATATCCTACCTGGCAGCATCTGCCTGCCTCGCGCTCGGCGTGCTGGCGGTTTTGCCTGCCTCCACCAGGGCTTCCAGTCACATGGACGCTCCTCTTATCACCCTCGATGATCCGGCAAACACGACGGACGTCTACGCCTTCCTCCATAACCGCGAATCCGACGGCGCAAAGGTGCTCGCCACTTCGCTGGCGGTCTACCCGTTCGAAGAACCGGGCATCGGGCCGAATAACTTCCGTTTCGACGACAACGTTCTCTACGAGATCCACGTCGCGACCGGTGCCGATCTCGCAGCAGGCGCTGCGACGTTCACGTATCAGTTCCGCTTCACCACGACCTACAAAAAGCAGGACACAATCCTGCAGGCGTTCCTCGGTGTGATCCAGGACGTGAACGATGCCAACCAGAACATGGTGCAGACCTACACGGTCACGAAAGTGGATCGCCGCAGCGGCGTCAGCACGCAGCTCGGGTCGGGCGTGGTCCCACCGAACAACCAGGGTATCGCCACCCCACGCTACAACGTGGCTGACAACGGCGAGAACGTCGCACGCGCAGGCGTCTCTTCACCCGACCAGCTCGACCGCTACACCTCGCAGAGCATCGCAGCACTTTCCTCCGAGTACCGCGCCTTTGCGGGACAGCGGGAGGATGGCTTCTACGGTGACATCCAGGCGGTCTTCGATCTGCTCAACCTGCGCAGCGGTAAGAACAGCTTCGATAGCCAGGCAGGATTCAACCTTCACGAGATGGCGCTCGAGATTCCTCTGAGCGATATCGGCGGCGACCAACAAGTCGTCGGCGTCTACGCCACCACGAGCCGTCAGACCACGCGCGTCCTCAGCGCAGGCCCGGGCTCCGCGCCGCCTGCAAACTCGGGCGCATTCGTCCAGGTCGGTCGTCAGGGTAACCCGCTCTTCAACGAAGCGCTCGTCGCGGTCGTCGACAAGGACCTCTACAACCGCACCCAGCCGACCTCCGATGCTCAGCTGTTCGACAAGTATGCTCGTACTCCAGAACTGGCGAAGCTGATCAACGCGATCGTCTTCAAGGGCGAGAAAGTCGCACCAGAAGACAACCGCACCGACCTCGTCGGAATCTTCATCCCTGACTTGATCAAGGTTGACCTTTCGACCGCGGAAGCGCGTCTCGCAGGCGGCGGCCCAAACTTCGGCGCCAATCCTGACGATGCTGGATTCTCCCGGCTCGGCATCTTCGGCAACGATACGCTCACCAGCACCGTGCAAGCCGGCTTCGGCAACGGCACCGTCCCCGGTGGTTGGCCGAATGGCCGTCGTTTCGGTGACGACGTGGTCGACATCGCAATCACCGCGATCATCAGTGATCTGCGCACCAGCCCTCCGACCATCCGCTCGGCCGACGGCATCGATAACGTGAGCAAGAACGACAGCGTTTACAGCAAGGTGTTCCCTTACGCTGCCACACCGCACAACGGTCGTAATCACGAGCATCACAACACCGCCGCGACTGGTGGCGGTGCGGGGAGCAGCAGTCGCTTCCAGAACATGGCTACTCGCGGCCTCGTGCGGCCTGGCGATAACGCGCTCATCGGCGGCATCATCATTGTCGGCAACTCGAACAAGCGCGTAGTGCTCCGCGGTATCGGACCTTCGCTCTCGGAGAAGAATGTGCCGAACTCGCTGCCGAACCCGGCCATCGAGGTCTTCCAGGGATCGAACAAGATCTCTGAGAACGACAACTGGAAGAGCAGCCAGCAGGCGGAAATCTCGGCCACCGGCCTCGCGCCGACCCGTGATGAAGAAGCCGCTGTGCTTCTCGATCTCGCACCAGGCGCCTACACGGTCGTCCTGCGTGGCGTAGATAACCCGGAAGGTGTCGCGCTCGTTGAGGCGTACGACATCCAGTAACCGGACCAGAAACAAATAACCATTGCGCGGGCCGGTCGGGATTTACTCCTGACCGGCCCGTTGCATTTATAAGCATGTCATTGCTCTTTCGATGTCATTCCGAGCGCAGCCGAGGAATCCCGGGGGATCAGCTTAAAGGTCTCGCCACGGGATTCTTCGACTCCGCTCCGCTGCGCTCAGAATGACGGCGTGCGAAAGTGCATGACACCCTTTAAGAGCAGACAGCACCTAATCATGCGCCCAATTATCCGCCGCCCGGCATCAGCTACGCTCGCTCTCGTGGCTATGCTTATCGTGTCCTCCACTCGCGCACTGCACGCTCATGATCCTGGGTTGAGCTCAGCCGAGATCGACGTGCGTGCGAGCGCGACGACCGTGGTCATCACCTACAACGAACGCGACATCGCGAACATGATCGGCGAGTCGCCGGAGGCGGTGCGCAGCGGCAATGCGCAGGCGCTGAAGAAGCTCGAGGAGACTGCCGGGCGTTCGGCTGTGTTAAGCGCCGCCGGCCAACCGCTCTCGCCCACGAATGTGGTGGCGCGACCGGAAGGGGAAAACAACGTCGAGTTTCGGTTCGAATTCGCGACGCCAGCTCCTGCGGAGTTCGTGTTCGAATCAACGCTCCTGCCCGAGCTGTCGTTTGGTCATCGGCAGGCGTTCGCGGCGCGCGATGCGGCCGGCACGGAGATCGCGCGCGCCATCCTGAGCGGCCGCGAGAAAACCGTCAGCATTTCAGCGGGCTCCACGCAAAGCGCGTCCGAAGGCGGCAGCCGTTTCCGCGAGTTCTTCATGCTCGGCATTCACCACATCATCACCGGCTACGATCATCTGCTGTTCCTCTTCGGATTGCTGATCGTCTGCCGAACCGCGCGCGCCGGCATTGTGCTGATCACCTGTTTCACCGTGGCTCACTCGATCACGCTCGTGCTCTCGACCTTCGGCCTCGTCGATCTGCCGGGCCTGTTCGTGGAAGCGACGATCGCGGCTTCGATTCTGTACGTTGGGATCGAGAACCTGTTGCGGAAAGAGGGCGGCCTCAGCTGGCGCTGGGTGCTGACGTTCGCGTTCGGCCTGATTCACGGCCTCGGCTTTGCCGGAGTGCTGCACGACATGGGCATCGCGAAAACGGGCAGCGCGGCAGTGCTGCCGTTGTTTGCGTTCAACCTCGGCGTCGAGGCAGGTCAGCTCGCCATCGCAGCGATCGTCCTGCCGATCCTTTGGAAGCTCCGCGACAATCGGACCTTCCTCCGCGTGGGTGTTCCGGCCTGCTCCGTCCTCGTCGCTGCTGCCGGCGCATATTGGCTGATCGAGCGGACACTGCTCGCGTAGAAGCCTTCGGGTTCGACGGTCGGCCAGCAGGTTGGCGTGGGTGTTCCCTATGATGGGCACTGTCAGGAGGAGAATGGCATCTGTAGCTTCTACCAATAGAACGGGCGAGCCGCACCGCGATCTCTTTCCGCCGTGCCGTTCCGCGCGCGAGCAGCATGTTCGCAAGGTTCAGGCAGGCGACGACCAAAACGATTGCCGCCATTCCGAGCAGAACGGAGCCAAGCGCTTTACTCGGTAGCACGTCCGCGCCAAAGCGGCGGAATACCGCCGCACTCCAAAACGCAAGCGCCGGACGGGGCGGAATCGTCGCGACAGCGTCTTGGAGTGCGCCAGTATTCTGGCGCTTTCGCACAACGCGTGGCCGGCCACTTCTTTAGGCAGATGCAATGAGGCCCGCCTGCATCTATAGCCACAGCCGCGGCGAATAGCGTCGTTGTCTTCGCCGCCGCCTGGGTCGTTGCCAGTTCTCCCATCGTGCGCGCGCAAGACGCGGTCTCGGCCCCAACCTCCGACGCGGAGACGGATCGCGTTATCACCTCGAGCAGTTCGCCGCGGCGGAGAAAGGGACGCTATCGAAGATCCTCCGCGCCGACACTCCCCTGCGACCCGATCGTTGCGACGCCGGTGAGATCATTAGCGGGCCCCTTCTACGCTTCGCGCCTGCCCTGCGAACCTGCCGATGGGGGCCGTGCGCTTCAGCGCGACGTGGCGTTTCTGAACGGCGGCACCGCCTTTTATCTGGCGCGCGGCCGCGTCGATAATGACAGCCCGGCGCGTGTTCAGCGCATCGCTGAACACCGGCTCGGCACGCGTTACTTGCCGGCGAGGACGATCGGGCCTTCAGCCTTGGCGACGCCGCCGCGGCGTTCGACGCTGACCGCGAATGCCGAAGGCGATTCGATCCGGATCTTCGGTGCGAAGACGTAACGCGTGCTGCCCTTTTTCTCGACGTGGAAAACGCCGGCATCGACTGGATCAGCAAAGCGCGAATCGACGATCCAGAGCTGGTAATCGCGATCATCGGTGTTCGGCGGCATGTTGCTGCCATTCAGCACGCCGCGCTGCCGCGCCGCATCCCAGACGACCGCGGCGGTGGCGTTCGGAGCCTTGCTCATTTTCGAGGTGAGCGTGGCGACCTGAACGGACGAGAACTCGTCGCGCTCCTCGCCGCCTGCGGGCGTCTGACGTTGCTCCGCCGGCGGCTGGCGCTGTCGTTCCTGCCGCGCGACGCGCTCCTCTTGCTGCTCGCGAGCTTCGGTGCGCGCGACCTTGTCCAACGCCTCGTCGCGTGCGGCTGCCAGCGTGGCCATCTGCGTGCGAGCGTCGGCCTCGCGTTGCTGCAGCTCGACGAGCTGCTGCTCGGCGAGATCCTTGTCTTTCGCCAGCGCGGCGAGCTGCGTTTGCGCCGCGGTGGCTCGCGACTCGGCGGCAACTGTCGCGTCGCGCGCAGCTGCTGCCTCTTGATGCGCGGCCGCGAGCCGATCGGTGAGCCGCTGCCGCTGTGAGAACGCAACCGCACATGCGATCGCGAGACACGCTGCGACAGCCCATGGGATCCAGTTGGTGCGCAGCGGAGTGATGACCGTGCGCTCGGGCTTTTGCGCGCGGATCTCGTGCATGATCCGGCTTTCAAGATGCGACGGCAGCGGTCGAGAAGGCGCGGCATGCGCCAGACTGCCGGCGACATCCGCAAGGGAGCGGACGTGCTCCCGCAATTCGTCGTCCGTCGCGAGCTGCGCTTCGAAGGCGCGCGTCTCCTCGGGCTCGAGCGCGTCGAGCACGTAAAGCGAAGCTTGTTCGTCCAGCTGTTCGTGGATCATGTCGATGGCTTCAGAAAATTGCGTAGCGCCATTAATCCACGCCGGATGCGGGCCTTGATCGTGCCGAGCGGCTCGCCGAGTTGCGTGGAGATTTCAGCCTGGGTGAGGCCGCGGAAGAATGCGAGGTGGATCGCGTTGCGCTGCGGTTCCGGAAGGTGCGAGAGCGCTTTGCGAATCCGGGTGCGCTCTTCGTTTTCGCCGAGCAGCTCGTCGGCTTGGGCAGCATGTTCGATCGGAGCGGCGGCAGACTCGGCGGCGGCGGCTTCGAGCGTGCGGCCGCGGCGTTGGCGGGAGCGCAGGCGATCGAGCGCGCGATTGCGCGAGATCATCACCGCCCAGGTGAAAAGACCGCTGCGATTCGGATCGTAGGTGGAGGCCTTCTTCCACATCTGCACAAACGCTTCCTGCACCACGTCCTCCGCTTCCTTCTGGTCGTGCAGGATCTCGTAGACCATGGAGAAGAGGCCGGGAGCGAAACGGCGATAGAAACTGGCGAAGGCCGCCTCGTCAGCCGCGAGGACTCCTCGCATCAACTCCTGATCCGCGGCATCCTGGTTGAGCTGCTCGGGGGAGCGCGAGCCCCGGCGCGAGGACGTGCGCGCGCCGTCAGTGGCTGGAGCGGAGGGATCGGCAGCCATCGCGAGCGGCGAAATTGGCCGAATCACCTCGACGCGGCAAGCACTAGCTCGCGAAAACGGCGAAGGTTCGCGAAGGGTGACCACATCTGATTAGACGCCAAGGCGCACCGGAGAGATGCAGCAGTCGCTCACTGGCGTGGCGAAAGGCAGTATGAACGTTAGCTTCTGGAAGCGGTGACACTCCTCGATGCTCCCACCGCGGCCACCCAATCAGACCCGTTGAAGAATACTTCCGCCTGCGCAGGAGAAAGCGGTTGCGGAGTGTGTCAAAATGGGTAAATGGCGTGCGCCTCCGGTTCTGCTGATTTGAGCGTCGGCACCCGGTCAGCTCCCCCCAAACGTGAGTCCAACGAGTAACCTTGGCGCCATGCGTCACTGTGAGCATTCGCTCAGCGCATCCCCGCGGCTATCTGCCAGACTTCCTCTGGTGCCGATTCCTGCGAGCAGCCGAACACAATCATGAAATCATCGCCCCTCCCTTCATCTTCGACTTTGTCCCAAAACTTCGCCAAACCGCTGATCCAGCGGGCGCTCGCGCTCGGCATCGCGGCGCTGATGTCCACGGGCACTTCCGGGTTCGCCGCTGGCGATCCGTGTGTGGTGCCAGGTGTCTCTGTGGCGACCGATCCGGCGGGCGACGCCACCCCCGCTGGAGCTTCGCCGCAGCAGGACATTACCGAAGTCTTCATCGCTGAGCCGGGACAGTCGGACGGCGTTCCGAAACTGGTGACCACCGTCAAAGTCGCGGCGCTCACCCCCGCTACGCTACCGCCCAACGGCAACTGGCGTGTCTACTTCAAGGTCGGTGCGGTCACTTACTTCACCACCGTCTTTAACGATCCTAACACCGGTGTCCGCTACGAATACGGGAACATCGACCCAGTCACGGGCAGCAACTCCACCATCGGCGGCGCAGACGGCGGCTCCATCTCCGCAGCCGACAAAACGCTCAGCGTCGTGATCGCCATGAGCAAGGTCGGCAGCCCGGCGCCCGGCAGCTCGCTCGCGAACATCTATGGCCGCACCCAGACGCTCGTCGGCGCGGCTGGAACTGGCGCCCTCGCCACCCACGATACCGCACCGAATGCCGGCGCCACCAGCACCGCGACTTACACCTTGCTCACCGCCTCAGCGGCCTGCGCGGCCCCGGGTGGCACACCCACGCCAACACCGCCACCGGCGGCGGCGGGCCCAGACACACCTCGCTACCATAACTTCGCCGCCCCTCAAGGAATGGGGAACGGCGCCGGAGAGCCGACGCTCGGGGCCGGTAAACCAAATCTCGCTGGCCAGCCCCCTTCGGCAGGCGGCCCGACGATGTATATCGCCGGCCTCGAGACGCTGCGCGTGAGTTGGGATGATTGCGCGTCGCCCGCGGGTGCGCTTTGGGAGAACAAGACTGCCCCGACCACACCTCCGACCACGCTTGACCCGATTCTCTACACCGACTTCGGTGCGGGGCGCACCAGCCCTTCGCGGACGTTTGTCTCACAGCTCGGGCCGAAGACCAGCTTCCTGACCTATAGCGACAACAACGGCCAGACCTACAGCCAAAGCCAGGGTAGCGGCATCAACTCCGGCGTCGATCACCAGACCATTGGCGGTGGACCGTACCGTGCTAACGCGACGCCGCCGGCACCTCCCAACATCGCCTACCCGAACGCCATCTATTACGCCTCGCAGGATATCGCCGTCGCGCAGCTCGCCCGCAGCGACGATGGCGGGCAAACCTTTGGCGCCGCAGTCCCCATGTACAATCTCAGCCAGTGCGGCGGACTGCACGGCCACGTGAAGGTGGCACCTGATGGGACCGTCTACGTCCCGAACAAAAACTGCGGCGGCAAACAGGCCGTGGTGGTGTCTGAAAACAACGGCGTCACCTTCTCGATTCGTCCGATCCCGGCTAGCTCATCCCGAGCCAGTGGCAATGATCCATCTGTGGGTATCGACGCGGACGGAAAGCTTTACTTCGCCTTCCAGGATGGCGACGGGCGTCCAAAAGTCGCCGTCTCGAGCGACCGCGGGCTGACCTGGTCGCAGCCCACGGACATCGGCGCTGCCTTTGGCCTGAAAAATTCCGTCTTCCCTGCCGCCGTCGGCGGCAGCAGCGGGCGCGGCGCGGTGCAATTCCTCGCCACCGATGAGCCTGGCAATTACCAGGCGACCGGCGTCTTCAAAGGCGTCTGGCACATCTACGCCTCTCACACCTTCGATGGCGGGGCGACCTGGGCCACCACGCGCGTCACCCCAGAGAACGATCCCGTCCAGCGCGGGTCGATCTGCACCGGCGGCACCACCTGTGGCGGAGACCGAAATCTCCTCGATTTCAATGACATGGAGATCGACCACGAAGGTCGCCTCCTCATCGCGTATGCAGATGGCTGCATCGGCTGCACCAGCCCGGTCGGAACTGATTCGCGCGCCGAAAAAGCCACTATTGCCAGACAATCCGGCGGCAAGCGGCTGCTTGCTCAATTCGACCCGCTGCGGACCGACCTGCCCGGTGCGCCCGCCATCAGCGGCGGGCTGAACGCCGATAGCACCGCGGTCACGCTTACCTGGAGCGCGCCGGATAACGGCGGCTCCGAGATCACCGGCTATAACGTCTACCGCCGCGAGGGCGAAGCAGGCACATTCACGCTGCTGGCCACCGTAACCGAGCCGACTTATACCGACACGACCTTCAACAACACGGTCTCAAACTTTTACCGCGTCACCGCCGTCAACAGCACGGGCGAAGGACCGTTCTGCCGCGACTTCCAGCCGCAGGTGGTGATCCCGCCGAATCCGTGCGCACTTCCGGGTGTGCTGGTCGTGAACGACGTCAACGCCAACCGCTCGGACAATGATGGTGGCGTGAACACACCGCCCGATCCGCGGGTGAACGTGCGACAGGTGTCCGTCGCGGAGCCGTTCTTCGGCACAGGCGCGCAGAAGCTCGTGTTCACGATGCAGCTGGCGCCTTCGGCGACTGCCTCGGCACCACCAAGCAGCCAGTGGTACCTCATCTGGCAGCGGCTCAATCCTGACGCGAACTTTGACCGCTACTACGTCGCAATGAAATCGGACACCGCGGGCAACGTCTCATACGAATACGGAAAGTTCGGCGTGCCACTTTCGGCGGGCACTGAGGCTAATCCGAATGCCAACACCCCGGTGAAGCTCGGAAATGCCGATAGCGGGACCTACGATCCCGTGAACGGCGTGATCACCATCACCTTGTCCAACAGCAAAGCAGAGAACATCACTGCCGGACAAACGCTCGCGAAGCTTAACGCGCGGACCTACCTGAGCCGTCCGGAGCCAGGACCGAAAGCACAGAACAATGCTTCCGACATCACCGCCGACTTCGACTACACGCTCTTCGGCAATGACTTCTGCCGCGTCAACACCGCGCCGATCGCTGCGCTCACTGCCAGCCCGCGCATTGGCGACGCGCCGTTGACCGTGACCTTCGATTGCACGGCGTCGAGCGACCCTGATGCCGGCGATAGCATTGCCTCCTACTCCTATGACGCCGGCGACGGAGCTCAGGTCACGCAATCGAGTCCGACCATCCAGCATACCTATGAGGAACCAGGTATCTACCGTGCGACGGTGCGAGTGACGGATTCGAATGGCAAAGTAAGTGAAAATGCCGCCGCCGTCGTCATTGAGGTCGCGCCGCCCAACACGGCGGTGAACGCGAAATTCTACAACATCGCGACCCGCGTCGTCGTCGAGCAGGGTGATAACGTCGGCATCGGCGGGTTTATCATTCGCGGCAACCAGCCGAAGCGCGTCATCGTGCGCGGCGTTGGCCCCTCATTGCAAAAGGATGGCAGCGCGTTCCCTGGCAAGCTCGAGGATCCCACGATCGATCTCTTCGATGGCAACCAGCTGCTCATCGACTCGAACAACGACTGGCGCAGCTCAAACGAAGCTGAGATTCGCGCAACGAACCTCGCGCCTTCGAACGACAGGGAAGCGGCTATCGTTCGGCAGTTGGCTCCCGGTGCCTACACTGTGGTGCTGACCGGGAATGCCGACAGCACGGGCGTTGGTCTGGTCGAGGTCTACGACCTCGAAGGGCCCACCGAGGCTCAGCTCGCGAACCTTTCGACACGCGGCCGGGTCGAGACTGGCGACAGACTCCTGATCGGCGGTCTCATCGTCCGCGGTGGGAATCCGCAGCAGGTGGTCGTGCGTGCAATCGGCCCGAGCATGTCGGCCAAAGGCGTGCCGGATACGTTGCAAAATCCGCAGCTCGAATTGCGAGATGGAGATGGGAACCTGATTCTGGCGAACGACAACTGGGGAGATACCCAACGGGAGGAGATTCAAGGCACTGGCCTCGCGCCGGAAGACCCGCGTGAAGCCGCCGTCGTCAGAAATCTCGGCGCCGGAGTCTACACGACGATCGTCTTCGGCAAGGACGGCACCGGAAACGCCCTCGTCGAGGCGTACAACGTCGGCAATCCATAGCCTGTGACATGGAGCGGGTTCGCGTCGAGCGAACCCGCCGCGGCCGAGCGGCAGCCGTATCAGCGTCGAACCACCGGCCAAGCGGCGTTACTCTTCGCTCGCAGGTGGCTCGATCGCGCCAACGCGCTTGAGCGAGTATGTGCTGAGGAATTCTGGGTCACGCCCCAACGCCTGTGCGACTGCCTCAGGCTGATCTTTCCGCGCCGGCAACGACCACTCGTAACGGAAGTTTTTGATCGCAGGATCACCTGCCTGCTGCGCTTCCTTTAACTCGCCAATGCTGCGATACGGCACGCGCGTGGCCTCGCTATCCGCGCGCGCAATCGCAGTGATGTAGCGCAGCTTGCCTTCCTTGCTCATGCCGATGATGAGGTGCGAAAAGCTCGGGTCGCGCACCTGCCAGATCGCCTGTTGTTTTCGCTCGTCGCGCTCGAAAGTCCCGATCTCGTTGAGGCGCTTCGTTGCCTCCTCCTTGGTCATTTCGAGATGAAGGCCGAGAATGTCGCGCCTCGGTTCTCCGGCGGAGGCGTGCGACACGAGCATGTTCAGCGCGAGGAGCGCAGTGGCGGCAAAGATCTTTTTCATACGGGCTATCCGTCTCTCGGAGTTCCGGATGAACAGCGTATGCGTGGCTTGTTTCCGGAACAACTGCGCGATCGCGCTCTGCCGCAGGACTTCGGCATTTATCGTGGAGGCTCCGTTTTAGCGCGTGTATGCTGTCGCGGCGCGCGCGATGCACGCCATTCCAGATCGCTCCCCTCTATGGTTAAACATTCATCCCGCCCATTCGGCTTTCTCATCCCGCGCCTCGCTGTCGCGCTCTCCCTGCTGCTCGCGGCGACGTTCCTGGCGTTCTTCAGTTTCGCAGCTGATTCGGGTGAACCCGGCAGATCTCCGGCCGCGCTTGCAGCTTCCGAGGTGACGCCGCCGCGCTACCAGGTGCATATCCCGCCGCCCGGTCTCGGCGCGAGCGCGGGCGAGCCTTCCATCGGCATCGGCAAACCGATCCCCGGACACCCGGAAGGTCGCGCGATGTTCATCGCCAGTCTGCAGACGTTGCGGATCACCCGCCGGCGAAGCGCAGTCGTCGAA
>CADCTA010000025.1 GCA_902805675.1 uncultured Chthoniobacterales bacterium
CCCCCGAACTTCCGACGGCGAGACGGTGGAGAGGAAACAATTCTTCAAAGGCTTCATCGCAGCCTTGAAGAACTTGGGTGACCTCATCCTTGGGCGCAGGACAGGCGGCAAGCGCACATCAGCGCCGCCCGCACCGCAACCTGTTCCTGATGTGCCTCGCGCTGTGCTGTTGAACATCGAAAACGGCGGCAACGTGATCGGGCAGGACGCAGCCGGCCTCATCGGACAGGACGGCGCCGGAGTCCTCAGCGATAACGGCTTGGGCCTCATTGGGCAGGATGGCGCCGGGATCATTTCGAATGATGGCGCGAGTATCATCTCGAACGACGGCGCATCGATCATCTCCAACGACGGCGCCTCCATCATCTCTAATGACGGAGCGTCCGTCATCTCCGGCGGCGGTGGAAATGTCATCTCCGGCGGCGCGGGCAACTTCCTTCCCGGGGCGAGAACCGCGGTGGCCACAAACGACGGCTCGAAGGCCGCGACCGGGCAGGCCGGCTTTGTGCAGACAGGTGGAACGACGAACCTCACCGGCATTCGCTTGATCGGTCCCGTCGTCTTGAACGGCGGAGTCCTGGGCGGCTCAGGTGTGATCGTCGGCGACCTAACCAACGACGGCGGCTACATCGCACCCGGCAATTCGGCTGGCTCGATCACGGTCGACGGGAACTTCACGCAAACGGCGAACGGTTCGCTCCTGCTCGAAGTGGGCGGAACCAACTCCTACTTCCCCGAGTTCGACCAGTTAAAGATCGCCGGCACGGCGCTGCTAGGTGGCACGTTGAGCGTCAAAACGATCAACCGCTTCACGCCCGATCCGAGCACGCGCTTCATGCCGCTCGGTTACGAGTCGGCGACCGGAAGCTTCGCCAGCACCAGCGGCAACGTGCAGCTGCAATTCACCGACAGCGGCGCTGCTCTCACGATCGCAGGGGCGAACCCGCGGTCTGCGAAGTTGCTCAATATCGCGACACGGCTGCGCGTCGAGCGCGGACAGGACGCGCTCATCGGCGGTTTCATCATCACGGGCACCGCGCCGAAACGCGTGATCATCCGCGCGCTTGGGCCATCGCTCGCGTCGCGGGGCATCGCGGGCGGTCTGGCGGATCCAACCCTCGAGCTGTTCCGCCCCGACGGCACAGAGTTCAACAACAACTGGCGCGATTCGCGGGAAGGCGAGATCGCCGGGACGGGCATCCAACCTTCAGACGATCGCGAAGCAGCAATCGTCGCGACCTTGGAACCCGGTGTTCCTTACACCGCTGTCGTGCGCGGCGTCGGTGACACAACAGGCGTGGGTCTCGTCGAGGTCTATGATCTGGACGCTTCCGCAGACTCGACGCTGGCGAACATCTCGACCCGCGGCCTTGTGCAGACGGGCGAGAACGTGATGATCGGCGGCTTGATCATCGGCGGCGAGCAGCCGGCCAAGGTGTTGATCCGTGCGATCGGCCCCTCGTTAGGCGCAGATGGAGTTGAGGGAGCGCTGCAAGATCCGACGCTTGAGCTCTACACGGCGAACGGCGCGGTGATCACGAACGACGACTGGCGCGCGACACAGGAAGGCGAAATCATTGCGACCACGGTCCCGCCGAGGGATTCGCGCGAAGCGGCCATTCTGGCCACGCTGCCTCCCGGCAACTACACCGCCATCGTGCGCGGCAAGAACGACACCACCGGCGTGGCGCTCGTCGAAGCGTACAACCTGCAATAATCCGCCGGACAATGCGCGCCGCTGAGGTTTAATCCCTCAGTGGCGCGGGCAGAAGACCGGACCGGATTTCATCACAACGTCTACGTCATCCTCCTGGACGCGAAGGCGGCGAAGCATCCGTCTGTGTTGCGCGCCAACCCAAAGCGCGATCCGAGCAAGCCGTGCGTCTACGTCGGCATGAGCGGCTTGCCGCCCGAGCATCGCTTCGAGAATCACAAGCACGGCTACAAGGCCGCCTGGGTGGTGGAGAAATACGGCGTGCAGTTACTGCCTGAGCTCTACGAGCATCTGAACCCAATGCCGTACGACGCTGCCATGCAGATGGAGATGGATCTGGCGGAGGATTTGCGGCGCGAGGGCTACACGGTGACTGGCGGACATTAGACCACAAGCATTCTCTGCTGGAGCAGTCTAGCGGTCAGATCCGGCGTACTTCGCAGCAGCGACAATCTGTGCGATCTCCGGCGTTGTTCCTCGCGCTGCAAACCGCCGACAGCATGTGATGCTCGTATTGTGTCGGCGCTGGCCTCATCACCTATGGATGGGAACGCGCATTATCTTCACCATCCTGACGGCGATATTGCTGCAAGCACCGGCGATCTTTGCCGAAGACGCTGGTGCTGAGGCGAAGCCGCCTCCGGAACTTGAGCGGTTCGCGTCGATGATCGGCGTTTGGGACACGGTCACATCCTACCGGTTTAGCCCTGATGCCGCCATCTACGAAGAACGCAGCGTTGAGACGATCCAGTGGTCTGTGAATCGGCAGTTTATGATCTCGGACCAGCTGGCAGAACGTGCGGAGCAACCGAACAACAAATTGGTTATCACGTCGTGGGACTCGACGAACAAAGAGTACAAGATGGTTGACCTGAGCCCAACGGGTGAGGTCGTTAACCTCTCAATCACGTTTGATGGCGACATCAGGCGAATCTTGTACTATCCGCGAGTGGCTGGTCGCCTCGTTCGTGCAGAGCTTACGATCGAAACAACATCCCCTGCTGAGTCCCGTTTTCGGTGCGACTTTATGGACCAAGGCGAAACGTGGCGCTTTGCTGAAGGCATCTCGAAGAAGCGACGGGCTGAGTAGAGCGTGTTCGGGCGCCGCCAGTTGCAGACAATTGCTGTGCGAGGGCGATGATTAACTCGCGCGCGTCAGTGTTCGTTGCCCTGCTGCGCTTCGCGCACCAGCTGTTTGGCGCGCTCCGGCCCGGAGCGGCCGACGGACTTGAACTTCTTTCCGCGCGCCGCGTTGTACGAGACGAAGAAATGCTCGATCTCATCCACTAGCTCGCCGCTGATCTGGTCGAGCGAGTTCAGGTGGCCGTGCGTGTGCGATTTGGCCGAGACGGCGATCAGCCGGTCGTTGCGCTCCACTTTGCCGTCGGTCTCGGTCTGCTCCGCCTCGATCACGCCGAGCAGCCGTGAGACGACCAGGCAGCCGCTGAAGGCCGGCTCGTCCATCAGCACGAGCACGTCGATCGCGTCGCCGTCCTCGCCACGCGTATTCGGTATAAACCCGAAGTCGTAAGGGAAGACGGCGCCGGCGGGCAAAACTCCCGCAAGTTCGAAAAGCGCAAGGTCCTCGTCCCAAGCGAATTTGTTGCGGCTGCCCTTCGGCGTGTCGATTACGACATGAAGGTCGCCGGACTCGGATTCGAATGGAGGAAGCTTTGAAAATGGATGCATTGCGCAGGGATACGCGCGGCGGAGGGCCGCAGGCCGCTGCGCCGACCGTGCCTGCTTTTGCGCCGAATAAAGCTCGGAGACCCGCGTCCAATTGTGCTCCCATGGAATCCAGCGTGCAGCTCCAGCCCCCTGTGGTTTTGCCGCGTCGTCGCACCGATCGCTCGGTGTTTCGCCGTGAGACGGAGCAAGCTGCACCGGCCGATCACTCGCTGATCAAGCCCGCTGGGCACCAGGCGCGTCCGCTGCGCGCGGTCTGGCTCGGGCTGATTGTGATGCTGGCGCAGCTGTTTGTCGCGGTGGTGCTCATCGCGCCGGAGGGACCGCTTTGGTACCGCTACAGCACGCTCGTCCAGCACGACAGCTACTGGTTCGCGAACATTATGGATCGCGGCTACGACAGCATCCTGCCGCCGATCAGCCGGAAGATGATGGAGGTGTCCAACGTCGCCTTCTTCCCCGCGTATCCCATTCTTGCATCAGCACTGCAGAAGGCGTCTGGGCTGAGCACATACACGGCGCTGCTCATCGTTGCGCAAGCGGCGGCCTGGGCGTTCTGGAGTTATGTTTTCCTTTTTGCCGACCGTTGGAAGCTCGCACCTCGACTGCAGTTCTTCGGTGCGCTGGCGATCGCCGCGCATCCGACGGCGTTTTACCTCGTCACGGGCTACTCGGAGTCGCTCTTCCTGATGGCGCTCCTCGGTTTCATCTACTGGAGCGGGGCCAAGGGGAAGAAGGCTAAGTTCATCGCTGCGGCACACGGCATCGTCATGTCGGGTACACGCATCGTGGGCATCCCCTGCGCCGGCTATCCGGTTGTGCGTGAGGTTTTCACCGGCGGATGGGCGCGGCTCTGGAATGTGTGGGGCTGGTTCCGCAGCTACGCTGGCGCGGTGACGCTGACCGCGGTCTCGACGCTCGGGGCGATCGGGTTCTTCATCTATTGCCACCTGCGCTGGGGCGCGTGGAATCTCTACATGCTCACCCAGGAAGCCGGCTGGAACGTCCATCCCGACTACCTCGCGATTTTCAAACCGGCGAGCTATCGCTGGCTGGTTCCGGCGCTCGAGAATGCGACCGAAGCGAGCCAGATGACGATGACGCTGGGCGCCTTCGTGTTCGTGGCCGTTGCGGTGTTCGAGCTCGCGGCCGCGCGGCGACGTTTCAGCGGCTGGCAGGCACGGATTGGGCTCTATTTCTGTGCATTCATCACGTATTACATTGCCGTCAGCGGGGTCGCGTCGGTCGGGATGGAAAGCATGCTGCGCTACCAGTTCTGCGCGCACGTGCTGATCGTGCTGGCTTTTTTACACTTTCTGACGCATCTTCCCAGTCCGCCGAAGTCGGTGCGCGCGTTGGGGATAGGGGCCGCGGTGCTGCTCTGCGCAGCCAGCCTCGCCCTTCAGGGATGGTATGTCTGGACCTTCACCCGCGGTGGTTGGGTGGCTTAACAACAACATGAAAACAAACGTAGCGATCATCGGTGCAGGGCCGGCCGGCCTCACGGCGGCTTACCTGCTCTCAAAGAACAATGTGGACGTGACCGTCCTCGAGCTGGACCCGGTTTACGTCGGTGGTATCTCGCGGACCGCGACATACAAGGGCTTCCACTTCGACATCGGCGGGCATCGCTTCTTCTCGAAGTCCAAAGAGGTGAACGAGTTCTGGCACGAGATCCTGCCGAACGACATGCTCGATCGCCCGCGTTCCTCGCGCATTTTCTACGGCGGCAAGTTCTTCGCCTATCCGCTGAAAGCGATGGAAGCGCTCATGAAGCTTGGCGTGGTGAAGTCGACGCTCTGCGTTCTCTCATACGCCAAGGCGCGGATGTTCCCGGTGAAAAACCCGACGAACTTCGAGGATTGGGTGACCAACCAATTCGGCAAGCGCCTCTTCAACACTTTCTTCAAGAGCTACACCGAAAAAGTGTGGGGCATGCCCTGCAAAGAGATCTCGGCGGATTGGGCGGCACAGCGCATCAAGGGCCTTTCCCTGGGCAGCGCGATCAAGAACGCGCTCCTGCCACAGAACAAGCAGCCGAAGGATCCGAACAACGTGATCAAGACGCTGATCAACTCCTTCAAGTACCCTCGCAAAGGCCCTGGCATGATGTGGGAAGCGTGTGCAGAGAAGACGCAGGCGCTTGGCGGCAAGATTCACATGGGCGCGAAGGTTGTCGGCTGCGCCTATGACGAAGCGAACGCCAAGTGGGTGCTCCGTTTCAAGGATCAGAACGGCAACGAAGAGACGCTCGAGTCTGAGCACGTTATCTCTTCCGCGCCGATGCGCGAGTTGATCAATGGATTGCAGCCAGCTGTGTCCG
>CADCTA010000026.1 GCA_902805675.1 uncultured Chthoniobacterales bacterium
CGTGGAGGTCGTGCCGTTAGAATTAAGCCCCCCGTTTGCCATTCCGCGCTGCCAAATCAGCACCCCATTCGCGTCGAACTTCGCGACGAAAGGCAATTGTCCGCCATTAGCCGCATTGCCCTTGCCGCCGCAGATGAAGATGTTGCCCTGCGCGTCGGTCAGCACACTGTAAACCTCGCTGTCTGCCGGGCTGTAAAGACCATCGGCACCGATCGGCCCGTCATTGTCCTGCCGGAGGAGCTGATGCCAAAGGATCGTCCCGTCTGGCGCATAGCGAACCAGCGCCGCCTTTGAACGATTGCCGGACGAGTCGCTTCCCGCCCGAGCCTTTAGATACAGCTCTGGCAGGTCTAGCTGCCCAGCGACCACAAATCCGCCGTCCGGCATCCGCGCGATCCCTCTGGCCGTGTCGGACCCGGAGCCGTTCGTCGCGCTTGTGGTCGGCGCGCCATTCACGTCATAGCTCCGTGAGCCGTAGCTTTGCGCCCAGCTTTTTTGAGCATGGCTGGTGGTGGCGAGCATGCCGCTGCCAGCGATGGCCAGAGCTGCCGCGAGACGCGCCAGGCGCCGAGCACGATACGCCGGCAAAATGAGATGTGTGTTCATAGTTTCTTCCCCTGCTGCTGCCCGTTCCCTTTCGGCCGTGCCACGAGCATGTGGTCAGACGCCAAAGCCATGAAGAAACCGTGCAGTCTTTAGATCAGATTTATTCTTCCGTGTTGAGGTAATCCGGCAGTTGTTAAGGTTGGTGGCCGTTTCGATCCGATGCCGTCGAAAGGAGATGATGCGGAACGCAGGCCGATATTACCGGCATCGGCCGATTTCTTTTCGAACTGGTGAGGAGCGCGCACCGCGTTCACCCGGAGGCAAACGCGGTGCCGACGCTTGGCTGGCCCTACGGTAGCGCGTAGAATTCCACCAGGCCGACGCCCTCGGTCTCACCCGCGCCGCTCACGATGATCGTGTAGTTACCAGCAGAGAGCCGGGCGCGGATAGCCGCCTCGCGCGGGTCGCGCGGCGGGATGCCCGTCGCTTCGATGTCCTGCTTCTGGTCCGTCTGCCAGTCATCGTTGAAGGTGGAGTTTCCGTTCGAGTCGAATAGCTCCAGCGTCGGATTCCGCAGCTCATCTGCCACGCCCTGCTCGGCTAGCGAGGGACCGATCGCGCGGACGAGCACGTCAGCCGTGTCGTTGCCCTCGATGATGAATCCGCCGATGAGCACGTTCTCGCCGGCGCCCACTCGGCCGCGGGTCGAGATGTTCACAATCCGAGCCTCGGACTCCTTGTTCACATCGTAGACTTCGGCTAGCCCAATGCCGGTGCCGCCATCGGCTGACGACATGTGCGCGGTGTAGCTGCCGGCCCCGAGCGTCGCGAGAATCGCGGACTCCAGGTCTTCCTCCGGTGCAAGCTGCGTCGCTTCGATGTTTGCGCGCTGGCTATCTTTCCAGTTGTCGTTCGGGAAGATCGAATTGCCTGCGCTGTTGAACAGCTCCAGGTGCGGATTCGCCATTGCGTTCGCCACCTTTTTCTCCGTCAGGCTTGGGCCGATCGCACGGACCAGCGTGCGCTTCGTTGCGCCATTCGGGGCCTGGATGATGAACCCGCTGATCAGGATGTTCTCGCCGCGTTGCACGTTGCCGCGCGTCGAGATGTTCAACGCCTGGGCGGGCGTCGCGCTCGGGCTTGGCGACGGGCTGGCGCTCGGACTTGGGCTTGCGGTGGGCGACGGGCTCACCGTTGGGCTTGGGCTCGCGGTTGGCGTTGGGCTCACCGTTGGTGACGGACTCGCAGTCGGCGTCGGGCTTGCGGTTGGGCTCGGCGTCGCCGTCGGGCTTGGGGTTGCCGTCGGGCTCGGCGTTGGAGTTGGTGTCGGCGCCGGATCGTTGTCGTTGATCGTCAGGGTCGCTGTCGATGGCGAGCCAACCGTGGCGCCGGATGGATTCCCAATCGCCACGCCGAACTGCTCCGCGCTTTCAAACACCGTGTCGTCGAGGATGGCGATGCTGATGTCTTTGCTCGTCTCAGAAGGCGCGAAGGTCAGCGTGCCGGTGTTCGCCGTGTAGTCAGACCCTGCGACCGCCGAGCCGTCGGCAGTCGCATACTGGACGGCGGCGTCGATCTCCGTTGTTCCGGTCTTCGTTACCGTGAGCGTCAGAGCGCCACCATTCTCGCTCTGGCTATAGGTCGCCGAGCTGAGTTGCACGGTCGGCGGCGCGTCGTTGTCCGCGATCGTTGCGGTCGCCGTGGCCGGCGTGCCGAGCTTTCCGAAGGACGGATCGCTGATCGTGACGCTGAACGTCTCCGCATTCTCGTGCGCATTGTCATCGATGATCGGGATCAGGATGTCGGCGCCGCTCTGGTCCGGCTCCAGCGTGAACGTCTCCGCGGAAGCGGCCGTGTAATCGGAACCTGCCGTCGCGGTGCCGCCGCTGGTGCTGTACTGAATCGTGGAGCTCTCCGAGCGGTCGCCATCGCGAGTCACCGTGAAGCGCGCGAAGCGGCCGTTGAATTGATCCACGGTTTCACTCGTGCTGACCGTCGCCGAAGTGAGGCGGATGGTCGGAGCAACGATGACCCGCACGTTATCGAGCGCCCAATTGCCGGTGCCATTGCCAGCCGGCGTGGTGTCGCGGAAGACGAGCGTTGTTGTTGTGGAGGTCGCCGTGAAGGTGAGCGCCGTGCCCTCGTCCCAGGTGTCATCGCCCGCCGGGATGTTGGTCGCGGAGGAGCCTAACGAAGTGCCGCCGTTGAACGCTTCGGCGCTCATCGACTGAACGACGCCGCCTCCCTGCATGCCACGGACGAAGTACCGGACGCGGTAGGTCGTGCCGGCGACGGTCGGGAATGCCTGCGACAGCGTGCCGCCGGTGGTGTCGTTGTGGCCGAAGCTCACAACCCAGAAGCCGTCCTGCGCAGCAAACTGACGGTTCGCGCCCGACTCGTAAACAATCGAACTCGCGGATGGCGAGTTCGCCACCCAGCCGGTCACGTAGGTCGAGCCGTCCTGCAGCACCACGTCGACATCGGGGTCGCCACCTGGTTGCTCGAAGCTGCCGTTGATGAACGGCTTCGGATCGTTCTCGGTGATCGTTACGGTCGCGACCGAGTCCGTGCCGAGCGTCGCGTTGCTCGGAGCCGACAACGTGACGTCGAACGTCTCGTCGCCTTCGAACGTCGTGTCTTCAGTGATCGGAACATCGAACGTCTTGCTTGTCTCGCCGGCTGCGAAGGTGAGGTCGCCTGACGTAGCGGTGTAATCCGCCGCCGTGGCGGAGCCGTCGCTCGTGTCGTAGTGAACGGTCGCCGCGAAATTCGTAGCGCCCGTCTTCGTCACCGTAACGGTGACGACGCCAGCGCCTTCAGGCGCGGTGTAAGTCGACGCGCTGAACTGCACGGTTGGAGCGGACTCGTTATCCGTGATCGTGACCGCCGCAGCGGCGGGCGAGCCGAGCGTCGCGTTGGTTCCGGCCGTCAGCGTGACCTTGAAGGTTTCGTTGCCTTCGAAGGCGTCATCGTTGGTGATCGGCACCTCGAAGCTCAGCGATGTGTCTCCGGCGGCGAAGTTAAGCGTGCCCGACGTCGCGGTGTAATCCGACGCGCCCGCGGAATCGTCGCTCGTTCCGTAGCCAACCGTTGACGCGAGCGCGGTAGATCCGCTCTTCGTTACCGTGATCGTTACCTTGCCCTCGCCCTCACCTGCGCTGTAGGTCGCGGAGCTAAGCTGGATCGTTGGAGGCTGTTCGTTCTCCGTGATCGTGACGGTGGCGGACGCTGGCGTGCCGAGCGTCGCGTTCGCTGGGTTGCTCAACGCGACGGTGAAGCTTTCATCGCCTTCATAGGTCGTGTCTTCCGCGATCGGAACGGTGATCTCCTTCGTCGTGTCGCCAGCGGCAAACGTCAGGGTGCCAGACGTGGCGGTGTAATCGCCAGGCTCGGTCGCCGACGCATCGGCTGTCCCGTAGGCCACCGTCGTTTCGAGTTCGGTCGCGCCTGTTTTCGTCACCGTAATCGTCGCGTTAGCGCCGTTTTCGTTCACGCTGATCGTCCCCGCGCTGAACTGCACCGTCGGCGCCGGATCGTTATCGGTAATCGTGACGGTGGCGGCATTCCGCGCACCGAGAGTCGCCCCGCCTGGAGTGCTGAGCGTGACGGTGAAATCCTCCGCACCTTCGTGAGTCGTGTCGTTCGCGATCGGAACGGTGATCTCTTTCGAAGTTTCGTTAGGCAAGAACGTGACCGTCCCGGAGGTGGTCGTGTAATCCGAGCCGGCGCGCGCGCTTCCGTCGCTCGTCGCGTACTGCGCCGTCGCCGGCAGCGCGGTCGCATTGCCGCTCTTGGTCACGGTCAGCCTCGCCGTTCCGGCGGCCTCATCGAACGTGTAGGTCGCGGATTCGAACTGCACCACCGGCACAACGTCGTTCTCGACAATCGTGACCGTGGTCGAAGACTGCGCGCCGCGTGTCGCGTCGACCGGGTTGGTCAGCGTGACGTTGAAGTTCTCGTCGCCTTCGAAGGTAGTGTCGTCACTGATTGTGATCGTGACGTCCTTGGATGTCTCCGCGGGCCCAAAGGTGACCGTGCCCGAAGCTGCCGTGTAATCGGAGCCCGCAGTCGCCGTCCCATTGCTCGTGGCATAGTCGACGCTGGCGTTCACCGCGGTGGCGCCGGTCTTCGTGATGGTGACAGCTACCGTGCCGTCATTTTCGTTCACGCGGTAGTTGCTCAGGCTGAACTCGACTACTGGCGCTGGATCGTCGTTCGCGATCGTGACCGTCGCCCCCGACCGGCTTCCGATCGTCGCATCGACTGGCGCGCTCAAAGCGACCGAGAAGGATTCGTTCCGCTCGTAGAGCGCCTCGTTCGTGATCGGAACGGTGAAGCTCTTGCTCGTCTCAGTTGCACCGAAAACCAGGTCGCCGGATGTCCCCGTGTAGTCTGAACCAGCCGCCGCGGTGCCGTCGCCCGTCGTGTAGTGGACGGTTGCGTCGAATGCCGTCGCGCCCGTCTTCGTCACCGTCACGGTGACGGTGCTCATCGTTTCGTCGATGTCGTAGCTCGCCGCG
>CADCTA010000027.1 GCA_902805675.1 uncultured Chthoniobacterales bacterium
GTATGCAGAGTTGTGCAACGGCAGTGAGCCGCGCGCGCAGAGCGGCATGTCGTACTGCGAGATTTGGTAGTTCTTCGCGAGGTCCGGGTAGAAGTAATTCTTCCGATCGAATTTGCAGACCGGCGCAATCTCGCAATCGAGCATCAAACCGGTGAGCACCGTCAGCCGCAGCGCCTCATGGTTCATCACCGGCAGCGCCCCCGGGAGACCGAGGCAGATCGGACAGGTGCGGGTATTCGGCTCGGCGCCAAATTCGACCCGGCAGCCGCAGAACATCTTCGAGCGCGTGCGCAGCTGGACGTGAACTTCCAAGCCGATCGTGGCGACGTAGTTCATGAAGAATGCCTCGCACAAAGGCCACAAAGGTTCACAAAGGAATTCAGAAGCTGATCTCCTCACCGAGCGAACCGTTGATGAGCCGCTTGATGCCATTCTTCAGATGCGCCTCACCGAAGTTGATCAGCAGGCCCAACTTCAGCCCAGAGAGTCGAAGTTGCGTCAGTAGCTGCTTCGCGTGAACCGCAGCGAGTGCATCCACCGACTTCAATTCAACAATGACGACACCGCCGACGACGAGGTCGGCTCGAAACCCTTCGTCGAACACCAGCCCGTCGTAACGAATTCCGATCGGCTTCTGCCGCTCAACTGTCACGCCGCGCTTCCGAAGCTCGTGGGCTAACACAACTTCGTAGACGGATTCGAGCAGACCCGGCCCGAGCGCCGAATGGATCGCTATAGCAGCATCGACGACCTCCTTCGCCGCCTCATTTTCGGTCATCTGTATCTTCCTTTGTGAACCTTTGTGTCCTTTGTGCGAGGCACTTCTTCATTCATCGCGTAGCGCGTGATCGAGCGCGGCTTTGAAATCGAGGTTCTTGATCTGCCGCTTCAGCTCGGGGTCGTTCGCGACCTCGATGAGACGGTCGTCCTGCAGTAGCTCCCAAAGCCGACCTTGCTCGAGCATGTTCGCGACCTCGGGATCCGCGCGTAGCGCGAGGATCTTCGGGTTATCAGCAAGCTCGACCACTCCCGGATAGGTCAGGAAACGCGTCGCGCGTTCCGGCTTCGCGAAGACTTCGCCTACCTTGCCGAGCGTCTCGTATCCGCCGCCCGGCAGCACGTCCGTCTGCTTCACCACTTCGCCAAACGAGCCGAGCTCAACCGACTTCTTCAGCCGCGCGAGCGACATGGCGAAGCCGTCCTGCTCTGGCGATTCGACGGGCGTCCGGCGCATCGGAGTCGCCGCTCGCCCGCCGGTGCGTTCCTCGAACCGCGGCACCCGGCTCGGCGCACTCGCGTTGATCTGCGCCTCGGCGATCGCGCCTAACGAACGAATCCCGACGAGCAGCAGCCAGATGAAGAAGAGCCCGAAGAACAGGCCGAGAAAGGCGCCGCTGAATCCGTAGACCAGCCGCACGATGCCGGATTCCTGCTGGCCGGTGCGCTTGAAGAGGATGGTGCCGACCGTGTTAATGACGGAGTAGACGATCAGCGCCAGGATCGCGCCGCCGAGCGCCGAGATGATAAAATCCGGCACGTTCAGGATCGGCCGGAGCCACGGCACCAGCAGCGCGCCGCCGAACAGTGCGGTACTATACGCGGCGACCAGAGCGCCGGCGCGCACGAGCTGACGCGGAAGACCGAGATGCCAGCCACGCAGGATCTGCAGCAGCAACAGGATGGCTGCGAACGAAACGAAGATCGTCTGCCAAAGCGGTGAACCTGAAACGAGGTCCGGCTTCATTGCTCTGCGCCGAGACTGATCGCGCGCTGACGTAGAGCCTGATCGCAGATGACGAGAGCGGCCATCGCCTCAACCATCGGCACGGCGCGCGGCAACACACAGGGATCGTGTCGCCCGCCGGGCTCGATGGTGGTCTCTTCGCCCGCACTTGTGATCGTCTGCTGCTCGCGCGCGATCGTGGAGGTGGGCTTAAAGCCGACGCGAAAGACGATGTCCTCTCCGTTGCTGATCCCGCCTTGCACGCCGCCGGAGAAATTGGTCGTGGTTCGCACGCGACCGTCGCGTGTTTCGAAGAGGTCGTTGTGCTCGCTGCCGCGCATCACGGTCGCGGCAAAACCCGAGCCGATCTCGAAGCCCTTCGTCGCTGGCAGGCTCAAGGTCGCCTTGGCCAGCTCCGCCTCCAGCTTGTCGAAAACCGGATCGCCGAGCCCCGCGTCCAGCCCGCGAATCACGCACTCGATCGTCCCGCCGACCGAGTCTCCTTCGCGCCGGACGTCGTCGATCAGCTGCATCATGATTTTTGCCGCCGCTTCGTCAGGGCACCGGACGGCGTTGCGATCCACGTCCGCGCGGGTCACGCGTTGCGAGTCGATCTTTGCGATCACCTCGTGCACCTGCGTGACGTAGGCGACGACTTCGAAGGCCGGGAACAACCTGCGGAGGACCAGCTGCGCCACAGCTCCGGCGGCCACGCGGCCGATCGTCTCACGTGCCGATGCGCGTCCCCCGCCCTGCCAATTCCGGATGCCGTACTTGGCCTCGTACGTGTAGTCAGCGTGCGACGGCCGGAAGATGTTAACGATTTTCTTGTAGGCTTCGGGATCGGCATCCTGGTTTCGCACCAAGATTGCTATCGGCGTGCCGAGCGTCTGGCCCTCGAAAACCCCCGACAGGATCTCAGCGTGGTCCGGCTCGTTGCGTTGCGTGACGATGCTGCTTTGGCCGGGCCGGCGGCGATCGAGCTCGCGCTGGATGTCAGCTTCGCTGAGCTCAATGCGCGGCGGGCAGCCATCGATCACGACACCAACTCCGCCGCCGTGGGATTCACCCCAGGTCGTGATGCGGAATAGCTGGCCGAAGCTGTTGCCCATTTCGCGGAACGTAGCGGGCGCCCTGCGAAACCACAACGCAGGGCCCCAACCACACGCCGTCATCCTGAGCCGCGCAGACGGCGAAGGACCTCACGCGCGCAGTGTGCGTGTTGGTCGGCACTAATTGGAGCGACGGGCCCACGATGTTGTTCACGCTTCTCGGTGGCGAACCCACCCACTTCGAGCGCGAGGTCCTTCGTCGTCTACGCGACTCAGGATGACCGCGCTGCGGGAGCGCGCGTTTTAGATCGCAGCCAGCGCGGTGCGGATATCGTCCTTCAGGTCCTCGACATCCTCCACCCCGACCGACAACCGCACGAGCGAATCAGTGATCCCAAGCTCCAACCGCGTCTCGAGTGGGATGGAGCCGTGCGTCATGAGCGCGGGATGATTGATGAGGCTCTCGACGCCGCCGAGGCTCTCTGCGAGCGAGAAGAGATCCGTCGCTTCCATGAAACGGCGTGTGCCGGCGAGATCGGTATCGAGCAGCAGTGTGACCATGCCGCCGAAGCCGCGCATCTGCCGTTTCGCGAGCTCATGCTGCGGGTGTGTGTCCAGCCCGGGATAGAAGATCGCCTTGATCTTCTTCTCGCCGTGCACCGAGCGCGCGATCTCGAGCGCGTTCTCTGAATGGCGCTCCATCCGCAACGCGAGCGTCTTCAATCCACGCAACGCGAGGAAGCTATCGAAGGGCCCCGCGATCGCGCCGACGGCGTTTTGCAGGAACTGCATCTGGTCGGCGAGCTCCTTGTTCTCTCCGACGATCGCGACGCCGCCGACCATGTCGGAGTGGCCGTTCAGATATTTCGTCGCCGAGTGGATGACCATGTCGAACCCGTACTCGAGCGGACGCTGCGCCCATGGGCTGGCAAAGGTGTTGTCGGCAACACTGACGGCGTGGTGCGCTCTCGCGATCTTTGCCACCGCCGGCAAGTCGATCAGCTTCAGCAGCGGGTTGCTCGGCGTCTCCACCCAGACCATCCGCGTCTTCGGTTTAAAATGCTGCTCGAGCGTCGACGGATCGGTCATGTCGACGAACGAGAAATCGAGGTTCGCAGAGCGCCGGCGCACCTTTTCGAACAATCGGTAAGTGCCGCCGTAAAGATCATCGCTCACCAGCACGTGCGAGCCGCTTTCGAGCGTGTCGAGCGCGGTCGCCATCGCCGCCAGGCCGGAGGCAAAAGCCCACGCGCGCGTGCCGCTTTCCAGATCCGCTACGCAACGCTCGTAGGCGCTGCGGGTGGGATTGATAGAGCGCGCGTAGTCGTAGCCTTTGTGCCGCGCGGGACTCTCCTGCACATACGTCGAAGTCTGGTAGATCGGCGTCATGATGGCACCGGTGCTCGGGTCGGGAGATTGGCCGGCGTGGATGACACGCGTGGCGAAGTCGTGCTTTTTGTCCATAGAGAAGAGAGGACGCGCCCTACTTCGGCATCCGCAACCGCAAGTAGGAGAGCAGGTCGGTGCGCGTGATGAGGCCGAGGAATTTCGGTCCATCCATCAGGATCGCGACGCGACCGCGGTCGAACACGCCAATCACATCCTGCACGCTGGCGGATGGCGCGAGCGTTTCGAGCTTGTCTGTCATCGCGCCGCGCACCGGCGCTTTGAATTGCGACGGGTCGCTGTGCACTTTCATGAGCAGGTCGGATTCATCGAGAATGCCGACGGCGTGGTCGTTCTGGTCGAGCACCGGCACTTGCGAGACGTCGGCGCTACGCATGCGGCCGTAGGCGATCAACAGTGTGTCGTCCGGTTTTACGGAAATGACTTCGCGCGCTTCATAGCGGCGGGCGATCAGGTCGCGTAAGTCGCCGCGCTCCTCCCGCGGCAGGAACCCCTGCTCCGCCATCCAGAAGTCGTTGTACATCTTCGACAGGTATTTGTTTCCCGTGTCGCAGATGAAGGTGACGACGCGTCTCTTCTTCGTCTGCTTGCGGCAGTAGCGCAGCGCGGCCGCGACTAATGTGCCGGTGGAGGAGCCGCCGAGAATGCCCTCTTTGCGCAGCAACTCGCGCGCGACCGTGAAGCTTTCAACGTCCGGAATCGAGAACGCCTCGGTGACGAACGAGAGATCGGCGATGTCCGGGATGAAATCTTCGCCGATGCCTTCGACTGCCCAGCTGCCCGCATCCCCAAGAGTTTTCGACCGTGTGTATTCGGCGAGGATGGAACCTTCGGGGTCGGCCAGGATCATCT
>CADCTA010000028.1 GCA_902805675.1 uncultured Chthoniobacterales bacterium
CGTCCCGAGGCCGAATAAGGGCGTATGCAGTGAAAGTGTTGTAGCATGGTGGTTAGTCAGCGGGGGAAGAACTGGGCGTCCGGCAATCGAGTGCCTGATCGCAGTGAACGGTGCACGGACTCATGTCATCTGTTACTACCCGAAACGCTGGCCAAAAGCTCTGCGAAAACGTGCTCAGCGCGCCACGACCTGATTCGACCGCGTTCACGAACTTTGCGGCCTAATCGCGATGATGCCGGAGTAATTTGTCGAACTTGGGCTCAAGTTTATCGCCCGTGCCGCCATCCCCTGAGTTGGACGGAGGCCTTATGCGGGCCGCGCCGCGCGGCGAGTCAGGCGTTCGCTCGCAATGCAAGGCGTAGCAGCGGCATCGGCGTGAGCCGCGCGACGAGCATCACTGCTTTCATAGCCAGCCCCGGAACTACGACGGCCTTATTGCGCTCGATGCCTGCCAGGCCGAGGCGAACGACTTCTTCAACAGCAACGTACGTGAACTCAGGTGCGCGCTCGCCCCGCTCGTCGGAGCGCCGGGCCAGCTCGTTGAATTCGGTGTGCACAGGACCCGGGCAGAGAGCACTGACACTGATGCCGTGCTTGTAGACTTCCGCGTTCAATGCTTCCGAGAAGCTGGTCACGTATGCTTTGGTGGCGGCGTAAACCGCCATCCGCGGCAGCGGCAGGAACGAAGCGCTTGAGCTCACGTTAAGGATCGCGCCGCGTTTGCGCGATATCATTGAGGGAAGCAGCCGGTGCGTCAGCTTGGTGAGTGCGACGACGTTCAACTGCAGCATGGCTTCCAGGCGTTTTGGATCGCCCGTGGCGAACGGGCCGTGATCGCCGATTCCAGCGTTGTTGATGAGGAAATCGACGGCAATCTGCTGCGCGTCGAGGAACCCGTTCAGTTGCTCGATCGCGGCCGGCTCCGCGATGTCGGCAACGTGGATATATATGTGCAGCTTCGGATCGCGTGCGGTGAGTTCTTCGCGCAATTCCTCGAGCCGTTCGCGCCGGCGCGCGACCAGCACTAAAGCGCGCGCCCGGCCGGCAAGTTGCCGCGCAAATTCCCGCCCGATGCCGGCGGACGCGCCGGTGATCAGAGCCGTGCAGCCGTCCAGCTTCATCGTCGATTAACCTTCCAGCAGCAGCGGCTCGAGCGTCTTCCAAACCACGTCGGCCACGATCTTGTGCCCTTCCGGATTTGGATGAATCAGGTCGGGCTGATTGAACTCGCGCAACCCGCCAACTCCTTCGAGCAGAAACGGAATCATGGTGGCGTTGTTCTCTTTCGCGACGTCGTAGAAGGCCTGCTGAAACTCTTCGCGATACTTCGCGCCGACATTCGGCGGCATCTGCATGCCCGCGACCACGATCTTGACGTCGGGATACTTCGCGCGCGCCTTGTCGATCATCGCCTTGAGGTTTGCCTTGATGCTGCTGACCGGCAGGCCGCGCAATCCGTCGTTGCCGCCGAGCTCCAGCACCAGCACATCGACTCTGCGCTGCAAAAGCCAGTCAAGCCGCCGCAGTCCACCCGCCGTCGTGTCGCCGCCGACGCCCGCGTTCACTACCTCGAAAGGCAGCCCGCGATCCCGGATTTTATCGCTCACGAGCGAAGGAAAAGCTTGCTGAGGCTTCACGCCCGACCCGGCGCTCAGGCTGTCGCCGAGGAAAACAATCGTCTTCTTCTCCACACCGGCCGGTTGTTGAGCAACGGCCGTGGCGGAGAGAACGAGCGGCATCAGGGTGCGGCAAATCAGTGGCATCAATTTCCTCATGCGCGGCGAACTATGTTCGCGTAAGCAAGACGCGCCGCGCGCTTCGTCAATGACTGCCATCCCGATCCTGAAAGTCCAACAGCTCACGAAAAGCTATACGACCGGTGCCGGACAATTGACGGTGCTAAAAAATATTTCGTTCGAGCTGCCGCAAGGCTCCACCTGCGCCATCCTTGGTCCGTCCGGCAGCGGCAAGACGACGTTACTCGGGCTCTGCGCCGGACTCGATCGCCCAACCTCCGGCTCAGTCCTGCTCAATGGAGAGCCGCTCGCCGATCTGAGCGAAGACGAACGCGCGCGAGTTCGCAACGAGCACGTCGGCTTCGTGTTTCAGAACTTCCAGCTCATCCCGACGCTCACCGCGGTCGAAAACGTGACCGTGCCGATGGAGCTGCGCGGCGACCGGACAGCGCGCGCCCTCGGGCTCGAGCTGCTTCAACGCGTCGGCCTCGGCGAACGGGTGGAGCATTATCCCACTCAGCTTTCCGGTGGCGAACAGCAGCGCGTCGCGCTCGCTCGCGCCTTCATCAACCGGCCGAAGATACTCTTCGCTGACGAGCCGACCGGCAATCTCGACGCGGAGACGAGCAGCGGAATCATCGACATCATGATGGAGCTGAATCGCAGCGCCGGCACCGCACTTGTGCTCGTGACGCATGATCCTGATGTGGCGAAGCTGACCGAGCGTACGATCCGCATGCGCAGCGGCGAGGCGGTCTGATGCATCCGTCGTTCATCTGGAAGATGGCGTGGCGGGACAGCCGCTCGAGCCGGCGGCGCCTGCTCGTCTTCTCCATCTCGATCACGCTCGGCATCGCCGCGCTCGTCAGCATCGGTGCCTTTCGCAACAGCCTTGCGCGAGCCATCGATGACCAAACGCGCAATTTGATCGGCGCTGACTTGATCGTCGAAGCGTCGCGGCCTTTTAAGCCGGAAGAGGAGACGTTGCTGCGGTCGCTCGGCTCTCCGCAGGCGCGCGAGGTGCGCTTCGCCACCATGGCGGTGTTCCCGAAGAGCAACGGCACCCGGCTCGCCAGTGTCCGCGCGCTGGGCGGCGACTTTCCTTTCTATGGCGCGATGGAAACGGAGCCGGCAAGCGCGGCGCAGGAGTTCCGGAACGGCAACGCCGCTGTGCTCGATGAGAGCCTCATGATTCAATTCGGCGCGGTAGTCGGCGACGTGGTGAAAATCGGCGAGCGCGATTTCACGATTGCGGGCGCGCTGAAGAAAGTGCCGGGCGAAGCATCCGCTGCGGGCGCGCTGGCTCCGCGGCTCTACATCCCGCTGCAGAATCTCTCCGAGACGAACCTCCTGCAGGCGGGAAGCATCGCGCGCTATCGCAATTACGTGAAGTTCCCGGACAACGTCGATCCGGCGAAACGCATCGAGATCATCGGGCCACAGCTTCAGCAGCAGGGGCTCGAGTTCGACACCGTCGAGAAGCGGAAGAAAGACTTCGGCGTCGCGCTCGAGAATCTCTACCGCTTTCTAAACCTCGTCGGCTTCATCGCCCTTCTCCTTGGCGCCGTCGGTATCGCCAGTGCGATCCAGGCGCACCTGCAGCAGAAACAACGAACGGCGGCTATCCTACGCTGCCTTGGCGCATCCGCTCGCTCGACCGTGCTGGTGTATCTGCTCCAGGCGGCGGCAATGGGAGTCGTCGGCGCCACGGCTGGGGCGCTGCTCGGCTTGCTCATGCAGCGCGTGTTTCCGCCTCTGCTGAAGAGCTTCATCGCCCTGCCGATTGAGACCGGCGTGTCGTGGGAACCTGTTCTCCGGGGCATGCTGATCGGGCTGGTGATTTGCGTGCTGTTCGCCCTCCCGTCACTGCTCCGCTTCCGTCGGCTGACGCCGCTGCTGATTCTGCGCGGCAGCGCCACTGATGGCGGTGAGGTTAAGGGGCGCGATCCACTCGTGTGGCTCGTCTATTTCATCATCGCAGCGAGCGTCACAGCCTTCGCAATTTCGCAATCGGAGACGTGGATGCGCGGCCTTGTTTTCGCGGCCGTCCTGGGCGTGGCGATCGCCATCTTCGCGGGCATGGCGAAGCTCCTGATCGTGCTCGTGCGCCGGTTTTTCCCGGGTAACTGGAGCTTCGCGCTGCGGCAGGGGCTCGCGAACCTCTATCGGCCGAACAACCGCACGCTCCTGCTGACGGTATCGCTCGGCTTGGGCACGTTCCTGCTCCTGAATCTGTATCTCACGCGCGAAGTGCTGCTCGCGCAGTTCCGCTCCGTCGGCTCCGGCACCCAGCCGAACATCTTCCTCTTCGACATCCAGCCGGATCAGGCGGCTGCGGTCGCCGACACCGTGCGCTCGTTAGGCATGCCGGTCATTCAGGAGGCGGCGATCGTGGCGATGAAGCTCGACGAGATTAAAGGCCGCAAGGCTTCCGACATCCTGGCTGACCCGAAGCGAAAGATCCCCGAGTGGCAGCTGCTCCGCGATTACCGCAGCACATACCGCGATCAGCTCTCCGACTCCGAAAAGATCGTGGCGGGCGAATGGATCGGGCGCGTCGAGAACTACAAGCCGGGCGACGTGGTGCCGATCTCGATCGACAAGGAGATCGCGCGCGACTTCGAGGCGAAGATCGGCGACGAGCTGGTCTTCGAAATCCAGGGCGTGCCGATCAAGACACGCATCGCAAGCACGCGCGACATCGACTGGAAACGCTTCCAGACAAACTTCTTCGTCGTCTTCCCGCTCGGCGTGCTGGAGAACGCGCCCGGCTTCAACGTCATCGTCAGCCGGGTGCCGAACGCGGAAGAGTCCGCGCGGCTGCAGAACACGGTGGTCTCGAAGTTCCCAAACGTCTCTGCGCTCGATCTCACCGCCGTCATCCAGACGGTTGATTCCATTCTCTCGAAAGTCGCGCTGGTCATCCGCGTGATGTCGCTCTTCACCGTCGGCGCCGGGCTCGTCGTATTAGCCAGCACGATCTGGAGCGGACGCTACCAGCGGCTGAAGGAAAGCGTGCTCCTGCGCACGCTCGGCGCCTCACGCAAGCAAATCTGGCAGATCCTCTGCGCCGAGTATTTCATGCTCGGCGCGCTCGCCAGCGGCACCGCCATCCTGCTGGCGGTCGGCTCGAGCTGGGCGCTTGCG
>CADCTA010000029.1 GCA_902805675.1 uncultured Chthoniobacterales bacterium
TCCTGATCTCTTCGCGGCGGGCGCGAATCTGTTCGGCGTGGTGAACTTCGAGACGTTCTTCAAGAACACGCAGCCTTGGATGGCGGCGATCTCAAAGGTGGAGTACGGCAACCCAGAAACCGAGGCGGAAATGCTGAAGAAGCTTTCTCCGATCCACCGCGTCGATCGCGTGCGCGCGCCGACGATCGTGCTGCACGGCGCGAACGACACCAACGTGCCGGTGATTGAAGCGGAGCAGGTCGTGGAAAACCTGAAGCGCCGGAACGTACCGGTCGAGTATGTGCTCTTCCCGGACGAAGGACACGGCTGGCGCAAGACGTCGAACCGGCTTCGCTCGACGGTGCGGATCGTCAGTTGGTTCGACCAATACCTGAAGCGCTAAGCTGCCGCATTCGCGCGCACTTCATGCTTCATTGGAGTCGTGCAATTCACCTCCTCCCGCTGCTTGATGCGTCATCTTCTACTTGCCGCTCGCTGTTGCCGCCGTCATCACCTGGCTCGAACGGTCACCGTAGTCCTGTCGCTCAGCGTCGGTCTGCTCTCGTCGGCCACGGCAGCGCCCTTCTCGTTCAGCAACACCGGCAGCATGCAACAGGCACGCCTTTGGCACACCGCCACGCTGTTGCGGAACGGCAAGGTGCTCGTGGCCGGCGGTGGCGTAGCTGGCGAGATCGGGACCGCAGAAATTTATGATCCCGCGAGTGGCACCTGGAGCGCCACCGGCAGCCTCAACCGGCCGCGCGCGTTCCACACCGCGACGCTGTTGCCGAACGGCAAGGTGCTCGTGGCTGGCGGCACCGCGAACAGCGGCGGCACGCAGGCCAGCGCGGAGCTCTACGATCCCGCGACCGGCAGCTGGACGTTGACCGGGAGCATGACCGTCGCCCGCGAATATCACACGGCGACGCTCTTGCAGAACGGCCGGGTGCTCGTCACCGGCGGCTTCGCGGCAAGAGCGGAACTTTACGATCCGGCCACGGGAACGTGGACCGCGACCGGCAGCATGAGCAATACACGAGCGGATCACCGCGCTGCGTTGCTGCCGAACGGGAAGGTCCTGATTACCGGCGGTCGCCGGATCAACGGCCTCGCGGACGCCGAGTTGTATGATCCCGCGACCGGCAACTTTTCACCTACCGGCAGCATGGCGGCAGCGCGCGCCCAGCATACGATCACGGTTCTGCCGAACGGGAAGGTTTTGGTCGCCGGAGGCTATCAATTTGGTGATCCGGGGCGCCCGCTGGCCTCGGCGGAACAGTACAATCCCGACACTGGCACGTGGAGCAGCGCCGGCAGTTTTTCGACGGCTCGGAATTTACACACGGCGACACTTTTGCCTGACGGCAGGGTGCTCGTCACGGGAGGCGCAAATAGCAGCAGCGTGGCGATCTCGAGCTCCCAGTTGTTCCATCCCGCGAGCACGAGCTGGAGCGCCACCGATAGCCTAACGACCGCTCGCGTCGTCCATACCGCGACCTTGCTCCCGAACGGCAGCGTGCTCGCTGCCGGCGGCGATAGCAGCAGCGCGCAAGAACTCGCCAGTGCGGAACTGTACCAGACCGACGGCCCCGCGACCACGTTGCGCAACCTCTCGACGCGGCTGCCCGTGGCGACGGGCGAGAACGTTCTGATCGGCGGATTCATCATCACTGGATCGGCGCCTAAGAAGGTGATCATTCGCGCGCTCGGCCCTTCGCTCTCCGCGAAGGGTGTGGCCGGAGCGTTAGCCGATCCGGTCCTGGAGCTCCACCGACCCGACGGCAGCGTCACGTCGAATGACAATTGGAGAGAGAATCAGGCCGCGGTGGAAGCGAGCACCATTCCGCCGGAGCGAGACGAAGAATCGGCCATCGTCGCAACGTTGGAACCCGGCGCCTACACCGCGATCGTGAAGGGCAAGGGTGACACGGCGGGCATCGGATTGGTGGAGGTTTACGATCTCGATGCGTCGGGCACTTCGATCCTGGCAAACATCGCAACGCGTGGCCGCGTGCAAACCGGCGAGAACTTGATGATCGGTGGTTTCATCCTCGGCGGAAGCACCAACCTCACGCGCGTCGCGGTGCGCGCTCTCGGACCCTCCTTAAGCGAAACAGGAGTAGCCGATGTCCTGGCTGATCCAACGCTCGACCTGCGCGATGCGAACGGCGAGCGGTTGATCTTCAACGACAACTGGCAGGACGATGCCGACGCCGCGACGCAGCTGGCTGCGAATGAGCTGGCGCCGCGTCGCGCGGAAGAATCCGCGATCTTCACGACCCTGCCGCCAGGCAGCTACACTGCGATTGTGGCGGGCAAATTGGGCGGCACGGGAGTCGGCTTGGTCGAGGTTTATAACATTCGGTAGGCTCGCGCGCGGTTCCGCGACGTGATTACCCGACCGGTGGCGTGAGGCCTACTTTCCTGCAGAACGCGATGAAGCGCGGGTCCGAGTGGAAGCGCTTCAGCAGATCTTCCGACGTCGAATTGATGACGCGCGGGTCGTGCGCAGTGTAGGCGCGCTCCAGCCACTCGAAGACTTTCTCGTCCTCACGGCGGAGCGCGTAGATCAGGCTGACCCGGAACGGATTGTCCTGGCCGTGGAGGCGGATCATGGTCGCGAGCGCCTCGTCCGCGGCGGCGCGATCGCCGCGTGCAGTCTGGGCCAGCGCGATGCCGAGATTGCGGTAGATCTCGCCGGATTCGGCCTGGGCTTCGCGCAATGCTGCGTCCGCGTCGCCGCGCAGCAGATGAATGCGAGCGATGAGGTAGTGATTGAGCGAGGAGTTCGGCTGTAACTCGAGGCCGCGTCGCGCCGCGGCTTCCCCTTCATCGTAGCGGCCGAGGATCGTGAGCACCGTCGCCAGATTGCCTTGCAGGATTACGTCCAGCGGGTCGAGCGCGACGGCATCGCGGCGCAAAACGAGCGCTTCCTCCGGCCGGTTCTGGTAGGTGCGCAGAATGGCGAGGGTGTTCTTGATTCGCGGATCACGTGGAGCGGATCTCGTGGCGCGCGCGAGGACGCCTTCTGCAGCGGCGAGGTTCCAATCGAGATTCATGTGGATGTAGGCGAGCGCCGAGTACGCGGAGGCCACCTCCGGCCCAAGCTGCAGCGCCATCTCCGCGGCCTCTCGTCCTTGCGCGAACGCGTCGCGGCCCGCCGCACCGGTGAAAAAGCCGAGGCGGCAAAACGACCATGCAAGCTCGCCATAGGCGCGCGCGTAACGTGGATCGATGCGGATCGCCTCCTTGTAATGCTCGATCGCGCGCCGCGTACTCCCGACGTTGAACTGTCCAAACTCGTACTGGCCGCGCAGGAAAGCATTGTAGGCGTCGAGATTCTGATTGCTCGGTTCGGCCGTCGCTTTGATCTCCTGGCCGAGCAACGCGACGCGTAACTCATCGGCGACGGAACGCGCGATCTCCTCCTGCACTGCGAAGATGTCCTGCAGCTCGCGGTCGTAGGTCTCGGACCAACGCTGGCTGCCGTCTTCCACGTTGACGAGCGACACGCTGATGCGGACGCGGTTCCCGGCGCGGCGCACCGTGCCTTCGAGCAGGTTACCCACGCCGAGCGCCCGGCCGACCGTGCGCGCATCCTGCGTCTGACCTTTGAAGCGGAATGACGAGCTGCGACCGATCACCCGCAGCTCCGGAATTTGCGTCAGTCCGGTGATCATTTCCTCGGTCAGGCCGTCGGAGAAATATTCCTGGCTCGTATCCTCGCTCGCGTTTGCGAAGGGAAGCACGGCGATCGATTTGCTCGTCCAATCTGCCTGCCGCAAAAACTCGCCGCGGAAGTTCTGAAACAGCGTCAACGCGATGCCGATCAACACGCCCGCGATGATCGACGCGGTCAGCTTGCGTCCAGTATGGCGCGATGGCTTCTGACCCGGCGCGTCGGCGGTCCGGACAATGCCGTCCGCGGTGAGGTCGAAAGCCCATGACAGGAGCATGGCGACTGGGAACCCGAGCGCGACCGCAGAGATGAGCGCCTTCATCACCCAGGCCGGTGCTTCGAAAGCCGGCAGCAGGATCGAAGCGGCCTGGATCACGACCCACGCGACGACCGCGTAGGCGGCTGCCACCTTGTAAACCTTGCGGCGTTTCAGCTCCGCGAGGAACTGGGAGAAATTCATGTCAGCGCGCAGCTGTAGTGGCGTGTGCTGTCGAAATTGACGCAGCAGCGGAGCATGCGGACCAGACCGCCTGAACAGCTCGAGTGCTCCATCTTCTTCACCCGTCGAGGTGCGAGCTATTTCTTCCGCGGCGCGATCACGCTGTCGGCGCCCGCAACGTAGACGGCCATGCGATCCACCTGACCCGCGGGATTGCGCAGGAATTCGACCGCGCCGCCGGTCAGATCCTTGATCCGGAAGTACGTGCCGCGGATCGGGACGAGGTCGCGCACAGTTCCGAGCACGCGGTATTGCAACATGTTGTCTTCGCGCAGCACGATCGTGACCGGCACGCCGGCGTTATCGTATTCGCCCGCGAGTGGTTCGAGGAACTTCCGCTCGCGCATCTCCGCCGGCGCCTGCCGGTCAAAGGAGGTGGGCTCGACGTTCGGCTCGATCGGCACGGTGATGCTCGCGATGTCGCCGCTGAGGTCATGGTGGAACTGCACGCGCAGCAGCTCGAGCTCGTTCTGACGGTCGGCGGGCGCCTGGAAGACTTCGTAGTGCCAGTGGTCGAGCGGGCTGGTGAATCTGTTGTAGCCGACGGTGAGGCGCTCACCCTCGAGCCCGATCTTGACGCGGCCGTAGCCGGGGTGCTCGTACTCGCCGATGTATTCAGCGAGTGGCCGCGCCGGCTTTGTGTTCGGCTTCCGATCACTGACGCCGGCGCTCTTCGCGGCGTCCTCCGCGCCGAAACCCTTC
>CADCTA010000030.1 GCA_902805675.1 uncultured Chthoniobacterales bacterium
TCCAGTAATCGCGCCGCGTTGAAGCCGGCCTTATAGAACCAGAAGAACTCGCGCGGCCGCTCAGGCCGGCCTTCGTTGTCGACGATGCGGTAGAACGTTGCCAGCGCTTCCGCAGGCTCGTTCAACTTCTCGTGGCACATCCCTTTCTTGAACAAGGCCTGGTTCCGCCAATGGGGCGGCGCCTCGCTCTCCGCCGCCAGCTGTTCGTAGGCCTGCATCGCGCGCTGATAGCTCGCCGCGTCGGCCGCACCCATTTCGTAGAGGATGTCGCCTTTCCCGCATAGTGCCTCGCGCTGGTCGGCGGCGGCGGCATCGCCGCGCAGCACCTCCTCATACAGCGTCAGCGCATCGGCGGGTTTGCCGAGCTTGCGTTCGATCAGCGCCTGCTGGTTGCGCGCCGGCCACTTGAATTCACCACCCGCTTTCACCACTTCCTCGAACAAGACCAGCGCGCGATCGAGCGACTCCGCGGCCATGCTTTGCATCGCTGCCTGCGCGGCGAAGAAGCGCGCCTTCTCCGCAATCGGTGAGGTTGGGTTCCGCTGCGCGAGCACTTCGAACTGCGTCTGCGCCCCCGCGAAATCCTGCCGGCGGAAATACGTCTCCGCGAGCTTCAGCCTCACATCCGGCAGCAATTGCGAGTCCGGATGTTTCTGCAGAAAACGATTCGCCAGCTCGATCACCTTCGTGTCGTCGCGCGCCGCCTCTGCGTCTTCCAGCCAGATCGTCAGGTAGTCTGCACGCTCCTGCGCGAGCACAGTGGGCTGGCTCTCAACCGCACGTGCGAGATGCCTGCGCGCTTCATCCGCACGCGGCGGCGTCGAATGGAAAGCCATCTCGGCGAGCGCCACCCAGGCCTCTGAAACGCGGGGATGCTTCGCTGATTCCCGGATGAACGTTTGTAACGACTCGGTCGCCTTCTTGTCGCCTTTGCCGGCCTCGATTAGCCCCTGCTCCAGCATTAAGTCGCCGCGCGCTATGTTGTCGCCTCCGCGTTCGCTGAGCTCCGTTTTGCGCGCGCTAACTTGTCGCGAATCGCCCACCTGCATCCAGGCCAGCGAAGCATTGAAAAGCGCGTCGTTCGCCAGAGGAGAGGTGCGTTGCGCCACCGCGTCGAAGCTGCGTGCCGCCGCCGGGTACCGCGCCGCCATGTAGTGGCTGCGGCCGGACAGGAGATCGATGCGATCCAGCACGGCAGCCGCGGGCCGAAGAGTGCGGGCGATATCGAGCACGGCGGCCGCTTCCTCGTGCCGCGCGTCGGCAATGTGTAACTCGGCGCATTCCACGAAAGCCTGCGCGAGATCCGGAAGCGGCACATGCTGCGCGCGGAGCCGCCCGAACGCTTCGAGGGCAAGATCGCGACGGCCGATCCGCAGCTCCGCACGCGCGAGATACCACTGCGCGAGCGCGCGCCGCGGCTGGGCGGGGTCATTACTCCAGCGGCCGAGCTCGTGGCGCGTCTGCTTGCGTTCCGCGGCGTAGAGTTGATCGAGTTTCGCGAACACCGCCGGCAATGCGGAATCCATCGGCCGCTTCTCGATAAAGTCTTCCAGGAAATCGTCCCCCGCGCCGGGTGTATTCGCCTGCAGATGAGCGTCGGCGATCGCGAACAGCGTCGCGATTAGCACCTTGTGGGTTGCACCCTCCGGTTGCTTCACGACAGAAGCGAACAGCTCGAGCGCGCGCTCGCGGTTATTCCGTTTCAGCTCAACCGTGGCGCGCAGGAAACGGCGCTGCCGCCGCTCCGCAGCCGTGCGCGGGCGCACCGAGTCGATCAGGCGCCGGGCGGCCGCGGTGTCGTTCTTCTCGAGCAACAACTCCGCCGAGCGCAGTCGCGCCCGCACCTTCCATCGCTGATCGCGGATCAAACCACTGAGCGCTTGCAACGCTTCCTCGCGGCGGCCAAGGGCACGCAACGCCTCCGCCTGCCCGAAACTTGCATCGATGCGAAAGGGCGACACGCTGTCGGCTGCGGTTGCGGCGTAGAGTGGCAGCGCATCTCCCCAGCGCCCCAATCCGGCGAGTGCTTGCGCCCGAAAAAAGCGCGTGCCCAGCTCAGTGCGCATCGTCGGCTCGTCGAGCAGCTCCAGCGCGTCGGCGTACTCCTCCGCCGCGATCATCGCTTCAGCGAGTCGCGAAGTCGCTCGACGGCGCTGTTCGTCAGAGAGGTCGCCGCGCAGCAGCTCGCGGATGCGCACGATTGCTACCTGCGGCACGCCCTCGGCGAGCGGTTGAGTGGCGCCGTCGAGATCGAGTGGCTGCTGGCCAGACGAAGTCGAGCCGAGGACGAGCACGAGCGCGAGCAATGCGGACACCGTGGCGGCCGGTTTGATGTTCGGCGTTCGACGTTCGACGTTCGACGTTTTCTTCACTTCGATAGTAGAGGCTGCAGATATTGGCCGGTGTAGCTGTCGGCGAGACCGGCAATGGCTTCCGGTGTTCCCGCGCCAGTGATCCTCCCGCCGCGCTCGCCGCCTTCCGGTCCCATGTCGATGATCCAGTCCGCGCATTTGATCATCTCGAGGTTGTGCTCGATCACGACGAGCGTGTTGCCTGAGTCGCGCAGCTTCATCAGCACCTGCAGCAGCTTCTCGATGTCGGCAAAATGGAGTCCGGTGGTCGGCTCGTCGAGGATGTAGATCGTCCGGCCGGTGGCCTTTTTGGCGAGCTCGGTGGCAAGCTTGACCCGTTGCGCTTCGCCGCCGGAGAGCGTCGTGCCGGCCTGGCCAAGCGTCAGGTAACCAAGCCCGACGTCGAGTAGCGCGTCGAGACGATCGGCCACAGCCGGGACTGCGCGAAAGAAGCGCGCGGCTTCGTCGACGGTGAGATTCAGCACATCGGCAATGTTTTTGCCCTTGTAGGTGATCTCGAGCGTCTCGCGATTGTAGCGCTGCCCGCGGCAGACCTCGCACTCGACGTAGACGTCGGGCAGGAAATGCATCTCGATCTTGATCAGCCCGCCGCCTTCGCAGTTCTCACAGCGGCCGCCTTTCACATTGAAGCTGAAGCGTCCCGCATCGTAGCCGCGCACCCGCGCCATCGGCAGGTGGCTGAACAGGTCGCGGATCGGCGTGAACGCGCCGGTGTAGGTGATCGGGTTCGAACGCGGGGTGCGGCCGATTGCCGTCTGGTCGATGACGATCGCCTTGTCGAGCTGATCGAGCCCGTGCAAACCCGCGTGCGCGCCGGGCCTGTCCTTCGAGTTGTAGAAGTGGCGGAACAACGCGCGCCGCAATGTGTCGTCGACCAGCGTCGATTTGCCGCTGCCCGACACACCGGTCACGCACGTGAAGCAGCCGAGCGGAAAGGAGGCGGTGACGTTCTTGAGATTGTTCTCGCTCGCGCCGCGCAACGTGAGCCACCCATCCGAGCTCGCCACCTTCGATCGCGGCGGAACGCGTCGCTTCGGGACTTCGATCCGAGCGCGGCCCGAAAGGTAATCGGCCGTCGGCGAATTCTTCGCGCGCAGGACCTCCTCGAGTGTTCCTTCGGCGACGAGCTCGCCGCCACGCGGACCGGCGCCAGGGCCGAGATCAAGAATGTGATCGGCGGCGCGAATCGTGTCTTCATCGTGTTCGACGACGATGACCGAATTCCCGAGATCCCGCAGGCGCCGCAGCGTGCCGAGCAGGCGCGCATTATCGCGCTGATGCAGTCCGATGCTCGGCTCGTCGAGCACATAGAGAACGCCCGCGAGCCCGCTCCCGATCTGCGTCGCGAGCCGGATGCGCTGCGCCTCGCCGCCCGAGAGTGTGCCGCTCTCGCGGTTGAGCGTCAGATAGCCAAGGCCCACCTCGAGCAAAAACTGCAGCCGCGATTCGATCTCACGAAGCACCTCGGTGACGATGTGACGCTGCTGGCCGGTGAGCGTCAGTCCCGCGATGTATGCGGCGGCCACCTCGATCGTCAGCTCCGAGAACTTGTGGATGTTCAGCTCGCGTCCGTTCGCATCCTTGATCGTGACCGCGAGGATCTCCGGCTTGAGCCGCGCGCCCGCGCACGCGGGGCACGGCGCCGCGGTCATGAAGCTCTCGAGCTCCGCCCGCACGCTCTCGGAGTCGGTCTCGTCGAAGCGGCGCCGGGGAAATTCGCCACCTTGAGCCTGAGCGAAAAAGGCCTGGCGGCGCTGCGCGAACGCACCTCGATCACGCTGACGAAGCCGACCGATGTCGCGAAGAAAACGAAGACTCGCGCCGGCGAGATCGAAGCGGATGAGAAGCTGTTCGATGCCTTGCGCGCCACGCGCCGGAGGCTGGCAGACGAACGGAATGTGCCGGCCTACGTCATCTTCTCGGATGTGGCGCTGCGCGAGATGGCGCGCACCTATCCCACGACGCCAGCGGAGTTCCGCCGCATTCCCGGCGTTGGTGAGCAGAAGCTGAAGGATTTTGCCGAGCCGTTCCTCGCGACGATCGCAGAGTATCTCGAGGCGAACCCGCGACAAACGTTCGGAGCGCCCGCACCGGCACCTGCATCTGAGCCGGCCGCGCGCCGCTCCGCTCTAAACGACAGCGAAGCCGAAACGCTGCGTCGCTTCCAACGCGGCGAATCGATCGACGAGATCGTGCGCTCGCTCGGCTTCGTTCGGAGCACGATCTGCATGCACCTGGCGCTGGCGATCGAATCGGGCGCATCGCTGGCGCGTGACCAATTCTTCACGCCCGATCAGCAGGCCGAGATTGCAGTCGCGTTCGCGCGAATCGGCGGGCGAAACCTCGTCGGTCTCCGCGACTCGTTAGCCGGCAAGTACAGCATCGACGAGCTGCGGATTTTCCGCGCTTTCGCGCAGCGCGCCGACGGTTAACCGCAGCAGGCTAGCGGC